>DASYMM010000502.1:0-2473 GCA_036009085.1 Pyrinomonadaceae bacterium
CGAAGAAGCCATCGCGCTCTGGATCGAAGCGGGCGCGCGTCCCGAACGCATCCTTCGTTTCGGTCGCAAAGACAACTTCTGGCAGATGGCCGAGACCGGCCCCTGCGGCCCGAACTCCGAGATCAACTACTACCTCGGCGAACACCCCGAATACCCCGCGTTCAACCGCGCCGAATTCGTCAACGGCCCCGGCGACACGACGATGGAGATTTGGAATCTCGTCTTCATGCAATATAACCGCGTCGAGACCGAACCCGGCCAGTACAAACTCGAACTGCTCCCCGCGCCCTCCGTGGACACGGGTGCAGGACTCGAACGCCTCGCCGTCGTCCTGCAAGGCGTGAAGTCGAACTACGACACGGACTTGATACGCGACATCGTCCAGTTCACCGCGAAACTTGCAGACCGCCACTACGAACCCGACACGCAGGAAGGCTTCGCCATGCGCGTCATCGCCGACCACGCCCGCGCCACCGCCTTCTCCATCGCCGATAGCATCCTCCCCGGCAACGCAGGGCGTAACTATGTTCTCCGCAAGATCATGCGCCGCGCCATTCGTCACGGTCGCCAGACTCTTAGTTTCGATGGGTTGTTCTTCAACGAAGTCACCAACTTCGTGGTTGACCAAATGAAAGAGGCTTTTCCTGAGTTGGAAACTCAACGCGGGTTCATTGAAAAGATAGTTCGATTGGAAGAGACGCGGTTTGCCTCAACAATGGCTGTTGGTTTAAAGAAGCTTGAAGAACTTCTTCAAGCTTCTAGCGGCAATATCGCATTGAGTGAATTAGCACGTCTAAAAGATACTTTTGGACTCGATACTGATTTGATGTTTGTTGAATTAGTCGAACGTGGTCTCTACGTAATAGACGAAACATTCGGCGGTATTCACAAACTTGTAGACAAGGAACCTGACTTCAATAGCGATAATCATGCTATTCGTGTAACAACCCGCGTTCCGGGCTTAACTCTTGATCAAGAGAGTGGGATTTACCACACGACAGAAGATAAGTTCAGCGAATTAATTGAGCGACAGGTAAAGAGGCTTCAACAATCTGGCACAAAGGTACAAAAAGCGGAACATCAAAAGACCCGCCCCGTTTATGTAGCTCTATCAAGGCGAACGGATGCGCGCTCGGAGTTCAAAGGTTATGAAACGACGACAGTTGAAGAGTCAAAGATTGTTGCCTTGCTCAAAGGCGACGATGAAGTTGAGTCGTTGAACGAGGGCGACGAGGGCGAGGTCGTTTTGAATCACACGCCGTTCTACGCGGAGAGCGGTGGTCAGGTGGGAGATGTTGGCGTCTTCATCAATGAAGGCACGCGTGCTGTTGTCGAGGATACTTATTCGCCCGCGCAGGGGTTGATCGTTCATAAGGTCAAAGTGGAAAAGGGGAGTTTGAAGGTCGGCGACGTGATCTCGGCGCGGGTGGATGTGGAGAAGCGGGATGCGACGCGGCGGAATCATACGGCGACGCATTTGATGCACGCGGCGCTGCGCGAGGTGTTGGGGACGCATGTGAAGCAGGCCGGGTCGGTCGTCGCGCCGAACTATTTGCGTTTCGACTTCACGCACTTCCAGCCGCTCTCGCGCGATGAGATCGCGGAGATCGAGCGTCTCGTGAATTATCACATTCTGCGGAACGAGCGTGTGCAGACGGACGAACTCGCGTTGGAAGAGGCGATGCAGTCGGGCGCGATGGCTCTGTTCGGCGAGAAGTATGCGGAGAAGGTGCGCGTGTTGAGCGTGCCGGGTCTGGAAGGCGTCTTCTCGAAGGAGTTGTGCGGCGGGACGCACGTGCGCTCGACGGGCGACATCGGTTTGTTCAAGATCGTCAGCGACGAATCCATCGCTTCGGGCACGCGGCGTATCCGCGCCGTCACGGGTTGGGACGCGCTCACGCGTTTCCGCGAGACGGAGGCTTTAGTTGATCAGGTCGCGGGAAATCTGCGTGCGACGCGCGGCGATCTGCCTGCGACGGTCGAGCGTTTGCAGGAAGAACTCAAGCGCGCGCGGCGCACGACGGAAGAGTTGAAGCAGAAGCTTGCGAGCGGCGGGGGCGGCGCGTCGGGCGGAAACGGCAACGACGTGCGCGAGGTGGCGGGCGTGCAGGTGCTCGCGCGCGAGGCGAGCGAACTCGACGCGGCGGGACTCCGTCAGTTGTCCGATACGCTTCTGGCGCGCGTGAAATCCGGCGTGGTCGTGCTCGGTCGGCAGGGCGAGGGGAAGGCTTCGATCATCGTCCGCACGTCGAAAGATTTGCACGGGCGCGTCCCGGCCGGACAGGTGATCCGCGAACTCGCGCCCATCATCGGCGGGCGTGGCGGCGGCAAGCCCGACATGGCCGAGGGCGGCGGCGCGCAGGTGGAGAAACTGGCGGAGGCTCTGGAGGCCAGCTACGAAGTGGTCGGGCGGCTGCTCGGAGCAAACGGTAGTTGAGCGATTAAGAGGTTTGGAAACGCCGTCAGGGGCGGT
>DASYMM010000503.1:0-6550 GCA_036009085.1 Pyrinomonadaceae bacterium
CGGCGTCTACATGGGCTTGGGCGAGGCTTTGATGGAAGAGATGGTCTATCGCGCCAATCGCAACGTCGTGCATAAATTCCCTTCGCTCCTCGAATACAAAAGCCCCACGACGCACGAGATGTGCGACGTGAAAACTTATCTCATCGAAGACGCCGACCCGAACGGCCCCTTCGGCGCAAAGGAAGTCGGGCAAGGGCCACTGCTCCCCGTCATGCCCGCCATCGCCAACGCGGTCTTCGACGCCGTCGGCGTGCGCGTGGACGAAGTGCCCATCACGCCCGAAAAAGTCCTCGCCGCGCTCCGCGCCAAATCTCAGGGCAAGCCCGCGCGCTTCGGTCCCAAAGGCGTCCCCACGGTCGAATGGCCTGAACCGCTCAAAGTCGCTACCCCTGCGGAAGGCGGCGACGGGCGCGAGATGCCGCGTGTGGCGATTCATTCATAAAATAACGGTTAAGAGATGAGGAAGGATTACCGTTGAGATTTGAATGGGATGATGCTAAGGCGCATGCCAACTTAGCGAAGCACGGCGTCAGCTTCGGAGAAGCTACGGAAGTCTTTTACGACCCGAACGGGCTGGAAGATTACGATGCGGAACACTCGGAAACAGAAAGCCGGTTCTTTATCATTGGCTTGTCGAGTCGGCGGTTACTATATGTGATTTATGCTGAACGGTTGGGCGACATAATCCGCATCGTTTCAGCGCGGAAGGCCGACCGAGAGGAGCAACAAATTTATGAGCGAACCAAAAACATATAGGCCGTTCGTCTTCTCCATAGTTGAAGACGACGGCGAGAACGTGACTATCGAAATCTCGGAAGAGGACTACAAGCTTGACTTGGAGGCAGGGATTGATGAGGACGCCACACTCAAACCCGGTCGCTATAAGATGAAGCGCGGCGGCTTCCTCGCGCGTCATCCAGAGTTGAAGATTGACGATAAAAAACGCGCATGAGGCGCAGGCGAAATCGTTCCGCTCCTTGTTGGCGGGAAGCGATGATTGGCGCGAGACGATGCGCGTAGCAATCTATTAATAAAGTTCAAGGGTAAATTAAATTGTTATGATGAGACTTCCGAAGTTTGAGTATCGCGTGCCGAAGGAAATTAGGGACGCGGTGAGGATGATGGCGGACGCGGGCGGGGCGGGGCAGTTCGTCGCGGGCGGGACGGATTTGTATCCGAATATGAAGCGGCGGCAGCAGACGCCGAAGACGGTTATTTCCGTGGGGCGCATCGCGGAGTTGAATAAGATCACAGGCGACGGCAAGAGCGGCGTGCGCGTCGGGGCGGGCGTGTCTTTGACGGATTTGTGCGAGCACCCGGTGATCAATCGCGATTATCCGTCGGTGGCGGCGGCGGCGCGCACCATCTCGACGCCGGTGCTGCGTAATATGGGGACGATTGGCGGGAATATGTTGCTCGACACGCGTTGCAATTATTACGACCAGAATTACGAGTGGCGCAAGGGCATCAATTTTTGTTTGAAGAAGGACGGCGACGTGTGCTGGGTTGCGCCCGGTTCGTCGAAGTGCTGGGCGGTACAGTCGGCCGATCTCGTGCCGCTGATGGTGGCGTTGGGGGCGCGCGTGCGTTTCGTCTCGACCGTCGGCGAGCGCGAGGTGACGGCGGCGGGTTTGTATAACGACGACGGCATCGAATACCTGCACAAGCGTCCCGACGAGTTGCTGGCGGACATTCAACTGCCGCCTTTGAACGGCTGGCGCGCGGTCTATAAGAAGCTGAGGCGGCGCGGCGCGTTCGACTTCCCTGTGCTCGGCGTGGCCGCGCGTTTGGACATGGAAGCGGACGGTGCGACGGTCAAGGATGCGAAGTTGATCCTCGGCGGCATCGCGCCCGCGCCCGTCTCCGTGCCTGAAGCGCAGGCCGCTTTGATCGGTGCGCCGCTCGACGAGGAGCGCATCCGCGCGGCGGCGGAAGCCTGCTACGTCAAAGCGCGCCCGCTCGACAACACGGATTTCATCATGAACTGGCGCAAGCAGATGACGCGCATCTACGTCACGCGCGCGCTGGAAGCGTTACAAGTAAGGATGAGGGATGAGGGATGAGGGATGAAGAAAAACCTTCAAGCAATCTAGACGATCCGGTTCATCCCTCATCCCTCATCCCTTATCCCTCTCCCGTCGCCGCCATCCTCTTAGCCGCCGGACGCTCGCGTCGCATGGGCGCGTTCAAGCCGCTCTTGCCGTTCGGCGCACAGACCGTCATCGAAACTTGCATCAACCAACTGCTCGCGGCTGGCTGCGACGAGATAGTCGTCGTCGTCGGGCATCGCGCGGAAGAGGTGCGCGCGCAGGTGTCGTATCTGCCAGTTCGCTTCGCGCTGAACAACGAAACGGAAAGCGAGATGGGCGTCTCGATTGCGCGGGGCGTGGAGGCTTTGGACGTGGGCGACCGTGAGGCGGGCGCGGTGCTCGTCGCGCTCGCAGATCACCCGGCGGTGTCGGCCGGAACGATTGGTGAAGTGATCACGGCGCACCGACGGACGGGCGCGCGGCTCGTCGTGCCGGAGTGGCAGGGGCGCGGCGGGCATCCCGTGCTGGTCAGTCTCTCTTTGCGCGCGTCGCTCCTGAATCTGGATTCCGAGGGCGGCTTGCGCGCACTCTTCGAGGCGCACGCGGGCGAAGTCTTGCGCGTGCCCGTCGCTTCCGCGTACATTGCGCGCGATATGGATACGTGGGAAGATTACCGCGCGCTGCATGAAGAGATTTTCGGAGTCCCGCCGCCTGTCGCGTCTGTGACCAGACAGGAAACTTGACGAGGCTGTTGTCCCGGTTCAATCCAACTGTTCTTTCTGACCGTACATCTAAATATTCGGTACGGGAGCGTTTCACGTACAGGCCGCGTGCCTCAAGGGCTGCGAAGATTCCGCCCTCAAATTGCGGCCTAACGCGTGAGACGCCGAGAAGGAGAAAATAATGTTTACCAAGTCCCCCCGCTTCATCGCTGGCCTGTTGCTCTCGCTCATGCTCCTCTTCGCGCAAGCGTTCGCCGTCGCGCCTCCGGCGCAGACGCAGGACGGCTCGCCGGACTTTTCGCTGCGTTCGGTTGACGGCGGCAACATCACCTCCGAGCAGCTTCGCGGCGACGTGGTGATCCTAGCCTTCGGCGCATCGTGGCTGCCGCTTTCGCGCACGCAGGTAGAAGGCGTGCAGCGGCTCGCGGACGAATACCGCGAGCGCGACCTGAGAGTCTACTGGGTGAGCACGGATTCCGAATCGCAGAAGTCGAAGAACTTTGCGACCGACGATCAACTGCGTTCGTTTGCGCGCAAGAACGGACTCAAAATCGGCGTGCTGCGCGACCCCGACGGCGCACTCTTCAAACGCCTCGGTGTTGACCGCAACCAACTGCCCGCGCTCGTCATCTTCGACAAAGACGGGCAGATTTCCGGCGACCCCATCGGCGGCCTCGACCCCGAAGGCAACCTCGTCCAACGCCTCTCCGCGCGCATCAACAAACTACTGTAAGTCGCCCGCCGGAGCGAGATTCCGGCGCGCGGCATTCTCATCAAACAAAAAAGGCTGCTTCGCGTCAGAAGCAGCCTTTTTGATTTCTCACTTCCCTTTGTCCCTAGCGTTCAGCGGCTCTCTGCCGCCAACTTGTAAACCAGCCGGATCGGCAGCCCGACAATGTTCCAGTAGTCGCCCTCGATCTCTTCGATGAAGAGCGCGGCGTGGCCTTGAATGGCATACGCGCCCGCCTTGTCCGCAGGCTCGCCCGTCGAGACGTACCAGTCAATCTCCGCATCCGTCAGAGACGCAAAACGCACGCGCGTCAGTTCGTGCGCCACCAGCACTTCGTTCGTCTCCGCGCGCACGAGCGCGACCCCGCTCAACACGTCGTGCCAACGACCGCTGAGCATTTCGAGCATCCGCCGCGCGTCCGCGTCGTCCGCAGGCTTGCCGAGCACTTTCCCACCGACCACGACCGTCGTGTCCGCGCCGAGCACAAGCCCCGACGCGCGCCCTTCCGCCACCGTCTCCGCCTTCTCGCACGCCAGACGCTCCACGTACTCCACCGCGCCTTCGCCCTCCCGCAGCGTCTCGTCAATATCAGCCGCCACGGCCTCGAAAGGCCAACCCGACCGGCGCAAAATCTCCGCGCGGCGCGGGCTGGACGAAGCCAGCACCAACGGTTCCAACTCAAACTCGGCCGCGCCACCCGGCGAAGCCCCTACTTGTGGCTCTCCCTGATTTTCCATTACACTCCAATCGCATTGCGAATTTCAGATTGCGGAATGCGGATTGTAGATACATCGACGCAAGATTGCCAGTTCCTAAACTGCTCTTGAATAATCCGCAATCCGAAATCCGCATTCCGCGATTGACGAAATGGACGATCTGATTCGATCACTGCCCAACCTGCTGCGTGCGGCGGGCGACGCGGAAGAGGTGGCCGAGGCGGCGGCGATGGTGGCGTGGCGTCGCGTGGCGGGCGAAGCCTTGCGCGGGCAGGCCGTGCCGTTCCGGCTCCATCGAAAACTCCTGGTCGTCGCCGTGCCCGACAACGCCTGGCAGAAACAGCTCGAATCGATCAGCGGTCAACTCATCTTTCGTCTCAACTCGATGCTCGGTCAGGCCGTCGTCACCTACATAGAGTTTCGCATCGATCCGAAAACCGTCCGCGCCGAACGCGCGCGACTCGGCCACACGGAGTTTGACCGCGCCGCACACGAGCGACGTTCGATGCAGAACGCGCGCCAACTCGCAACCGCCGCCGACGCCATTCAGGACGAAGACCTGCGCCGCCGCTTCCTGCTCGCCGCCGGAAGCTACATCGGCGCGCAGCAAAAAGAGAAGTGAATAGGCCGTGCGCGTCGAAGGTTAACAGTCAAAGCAACCCGGCGAAGTTAGTAGTCTGGAGTTTGAGATGGAATCGGGCGCATATTTCATCATAATAATTAGTCTGGGGCTGGCGCTGGCAATACCGCTCATTATTTTTGGTCTCTTTCTGCACCGGGTAAGAGTTCTGAAACAGAGTTGGAAACCGCTTCTGGCTAAAGCTATGTGCGCCCTGCTGGCGTGGGCGTTTTGCTCTTTCCTGATGTTGCAGTTCGATTTCTTCTACGTCTATACAGAGGCACACATACCGCCGGGAGCAAGCAGCGGGGTTACGCCGGTGTTTACGCTGCTGTCGGCTACATTCGTCTATGGTCTTGCCGGATGGGGATTGTGCTCCTGGGTAGGCCACTCTAAACATGTTGCCGTTTTTGATTTAAGTCTTAACAGAAACTGACTATGCCCATCACAGAATCCGACATCGAAAAGATCGCCGCGCTCGCGCACCTTGAGATCACGGACGAGGAGCGTCGCGCGTTGACGCCGCAGATCGCTTCGATTGTGACTTACGTTGAGCAGTTGAACGAGTTGGACACGAGCGCGGCGGAACCGGCTCTCGGCGGGCTGACCGCCGAAGGCGAACGCACCGAGGCGTCGCGCGAAGACGCGCCCCTGCCCTCGCTCGGCCAGTCGCTCGCCCTCGACCAAGCTCCCGACCCGGCCGCCGGACACTTCCGCGTGCCAAAAGTTTTATAAGAGCCGTCAGCTATCAGCGATCAGCTTCGACGCTTTTTGCTGACGGCTGATAGCTGATAGCCATTTTATGAACATCGAAACGATCAAGACGCGCCTCGCGGGAGGCGAAACGGTTGCGCGCGACGCGGTGGAAACCTCGCTCGCGGCGGCGGAAGAATTGAACGAGACGCTGCACGCGTTTCTGCAAATTGACCGTGCGGGCGCGCTCGCACGTATTGACGCGCTCGACGCGCGGCGCGACGAGTCGCTGACAGGCGCGCTCACTGCTGTGCCCGTCGCCGTCAAAGACAACATCTGCGTGCGCGGCCTGCAAAACTCCTGCGGCTCGCGCATCCTCGGCGATTATCAACCGCCTTACAACGCGACCGTCATCGAACGCCTGTTGGACTCCGGCGCAGTCATCGTCGGCAAGACCAACTGCGACGAGTTTGCGATGGGTTCGTCAAACGAAAACTCGGCCTTCGGCGCGGTGCGTAACCCCTGGGACACGGAGCGCGTGCCCGGCGGTTCGTCGGGCGGTTCGGCGGCGGCGGTCGCGGCGCGCATCGTGCCCGTCGCTTTGGGGTCGGACACGGGCGGCTCAGTCCGCCAACCCGCGTCGCTCTGCGGCGTCGTCGGCGTCAAGCCCACTTACGGGCGCGTCTCGCGCTACGGTCTGGTCGCCTTCGGCTCGTCGCTCGATCAAGTCGGCGTCTTCGCCACCAACACGCACGACGCCGCGCTCACCCTTTCCGTCATCGCCGGGCGCGACCCGCGCGACGCGACGACCGCCGATACGGACGTGCCCGATTACGTCTCGCAGTTAACGAATGATGTGCGCGGCGCACGCATCGGAGTGCCGCGCGCACTGTTCGGCAAAGGCTTGGACGCGGACGTGCGCGCGAGCGTGGAAGCGGCGATTGAAACGTATCGCACGCTCGGCGCGGAAGTGGTTGACGTGGAGTTGCCGCACGCGAAATACGCCATCGCGGTCTACTACATCATCGCCACCGCCGCCG
>DASYMM010000504.1:0-10221 GCA_036009085.1 Pyrinomonadaceae bacterium
CGTTGGCTCCGCGCGCCTCACATTTTATCCCGGTCGTGCCTTCTCCTCCGCCCGCATGAAAAGCCCGCGAGGAGAGCCGCGTGTCAGACGGCGGCTAAGACCTTTGCACGCCCGTCAACGACTTCGGGGACGAGTGCGTCCATGCAGCGTTCGGCGAGCGCGGCGATGGTGAAAGAGGGATTGACGCAGCCGGTCGCGCCGGGGATGAGCGCGCCGTCAACGACGTAGAGGTTCTTGTAACCGCGTACGCGTCCGCGCGAATCGCAGGCGCGACCGATGACTGCGCCGCCCAGAGGGTGCGCCGTCGCGCCGCCCGCGACGAAGGCGGTCGAGGGTTGGTATTGCGCGTCGGTGTTGGCCTGATTGAGTACGTCGTAGGTGTGCGCGGCGGCTTCGTTGACGCGCGCGATGTCGGGGTCGCTGCCCGGCCAGCGGAGTTTGACCGAGTCGGTTGCCGCGTCGTAGCGAAACGACCCTCGCGGCGGGGCGATGCCCATGCCGAGCGAGAGCAGCGCGCCCTCGCGCGTCTCATCCCACTGCGGGAACTGTAGGAGGACGGTCGGGCCGTAGGGGTTGTCGTGGTGCTCGATTGCGCCCGCGGCGGGGCCGCCCTGGCTCGGGTTGGTCGGGGGCAGACCGATTTGCATGCCGAAGAAGTCGCCGTTGTTGCCCCAAATTTCGCCGACGTGACGGTTCAATTTCTTGAGCGTCCCTTTCTCGCGCGCCTTCACCAGCATCTTCGACGTGCCGACGGAGCCTGCGGCGAGGAAGAGGTGTCGGCAGTTGAACTCGATCTCGCGCACGGTCGCGCCCGACTCGTCTATCTGCCGGCACTTCACCGTGTAGCGATGGCCGGGCGCGTCCTCGATGTCTGTGACGACGTGGAGCGGGAGGACTTCGACGAGGCCGGTGGCCTCCGCGTCGGCGAGATAGTTCTTGTCGAGGCTGTTCTTGAAGCCGCTGTTGTTGCCGTACCAGAACTCGCCGTTGATGGCCGAGGGCACACGCAAGCCCTGTGTCTCCTGCCGGATGACGTTCCAGTCGACGTTCAAGTCGAGCAAGCGCGAGGGCAGACCGGCGCGCGCCGCTTCTTCGAGGAAGACGCGCGTGCCGAGATAGAAGTCGGAAGCGAGAATGTCGGCGGGGATGGCCGAGGGTTGGAGAATGCCGCGCACGCGCGGGTAATAAACGTCGGCCAACTCGTCGTAGTCGAGCGCGCCTTGGAAGATGCGGTCGAAGAGTTGGCGCG
This sequence comes from Pyrinomonadaceae bacterium, assembly GCA_036009085.1. Taxonomy (GTDB): domain Bacteria; phylum Acidobacteriota; class Blastocatellia; order Pyrinomonadales; family Pyrinomonadaceae; genus JAIVJZ01. The sequence goes on from DASYMM010000504.1 coordinate 1,250, forward strand.
TGGGCTGGTAGGTAACGCCGTTGTAGACGAGCGAGCCGCCGCCGACGCCCGCCCCCGCGTAAACCGAAATGCCCTCCTCGTCGGTGCGTTCGAGCACGCCGGTATAGATGTCTATGGGCGTGGGTGCGCCGATAGGCGCGTCTGGACGGAGCCACCCCGCGCGCCCGTCCGGGTTGCGCAGCGTGGCGAAGGTGTTCTGCGCGGCGGTGACAGGCCAACGCCGCCCGCGCTCAAGCAGCACCGTGCGGACGCCCGCGCGAGCGAGCCGGAGCGCGGCGACCGCGCCGCCGAACCCGCTGCCGATGATGATGGCCTCGACCGGCTCGCGGTGCGCCGCCTGTGCGCTCCTCAGGAGGCCGGAGCCGAGTAGTGCCGCGCCTGCGCTGCCATAGAGGCTGGTGCGGAGAAAGTTTCGACGTGAAATCGTGTGAGACATGATGAGTTCCACCTTGCGTCAGAGTTTCGGACTTGTTCAGAGAGCGATGAGGCAAAGACCGAAGGCGCGAGAAGCGGCTCAGGGCGAGTCGTCAAAACGCCTTCACCCTGTTAACGCGTAAAAGTAGTGGAGAACGGATCACGCGGCGAAAAATTTTTAAGGAACTAAAGATTCACCGCCGCAGACGCAGAGAAGTCACAGAGGGGGCGCAGAGAAAGAATTGAATCTTTTCTCCGCGCCCCCTCCGCGTGATCTCTCTGTGTCTGCGGCGGTGAGTTCGGTTGTTTGCCCTACAGTGGCGTGTGCCTTTACTTGCGCTAACGCCCGTGCGGGACTGTCACTGTTACGGTGCGGTTCGACTTGTTGCCGGCGTTGTCCGCGCAAGCGACGGCGATGGTGTAGGTGCGTCCCGCGCCCGCGCCGGATCGCTCAGCCCTGAGCCTGACGTGGTGCGCGTCCAAAATCTCCCAATCGGGCGCGGTGTCGCCGTCGCCGGTGCCGTTCACCGGCTCGTTACTCACGACGCCGAGCGTGCAGGCCGCGAGGCCGAAGTTGTCCGAAGCGTTATAGCCGACGGTCACGTCGCGCATCTTGTGATTAGGCGGCGACAGGACTGAGGGGTTCGCCGACGCGCCGCTGATGACCGGCGGCGTGCGGTCTATCTTCACAACTTGCGTGGCGACGACGCTGACGTTTCCGGCGTTGTCTATGGCGCGCACGCTGACGGTGTTGATGCCTTCGGCGTTGATCTGGACGCTGGCCGCGCCGCCTGCGACGACCGTGACGCCGCCGCCGTTAATCCAGAAGCGCAACTCTTTGACGCCGCTGCCGCCGTTGTCGGTCGCCGTGAGATTGACCGTCACCGGAGTCGAGTTATGCCAGCCGTTCGCGTTGGCGGGCGGGTTGACGGCGATGGAGGCGACGGGCGCGGTCGTGTCAACGGGCGCAGTTGAAGCGTCGAAGAGCACCGCGCCGCTGCGGGGGGCGAGCGTGAGGTTCACGCTGCCGCCGTTGACTGCGTAGGTCGCGCCGCTCAGGGCGTCGCGAAGCTGCGTGCCGTCTGCGAAATAGGCTGAGACGGGGACGCTCGCCGTGTTGCCGCCCGCGCCGTTGTTGAGCGCGACGATGGCCGTTTCGCCGCCGCCCACGCGTGCGAAGGCGTAAGTGTTGTCGTCGGTCGCCGCAGGGCTGGTGTCGCCCGTGAGCAGCGTCTCGAACGCGCCGGAGCGGAGCGCGGGGTGCTGCTTGCGCATGTGCGCGAGCGTCGTGTAGTAGCCGACGACCGCTTGATCTGCGGGGCCGTACGCGCTCTGGTCGCCCGCTTCGTCAGGCCACGGGTAAGGCGCGCGGTTGTAGGGGTCGTCCTCGGGGCCGTTCGTGCCGTTGGCGAGCGAAGGCGCGTTGAGCGCGGCCTCGTCGCCGTAATAGACCATCGGCGCGCCGGGGTAGGTGAACTGGAAGAGCGCGGAGAGCTTGAGACGTTCTTTGGCCTGCGCGAGTCCGTTGTCGCCGCCGATGGTCAGCACGTAGAGCGAGCGGTTGGTGTCGTGCGAGTCAATCAGGTTGAGCATCGCGGCTGTCGCAGCCGCCGGGTAATCCTCGCGCACGGAGCGGAGCGCGTGGTCGAACTGGCTCGGCGAGAGGGCGACGATCTGGTTGCTGCCGCTGTTGTCGTTGTCGCTCCAGTTGAACCCCCCGCGCGCGAAGCCGAGGACGTTTTTGCGAAAGCGGTAGTTCATCACGGAATCGAGTTGATCGCCCGCGAGCCACTGGCTGGCGTCCGGCCAGATTTCCCCTACGAGCGGCCCGTCGGCTTTGTAGCCTTTGGCTAGAGGCCGGTACTCTTTCCACCAATCGTGCGAGATTTCGTTCGCCACGTCGAAACGCCAACCCGACGCGCCACGCTCGTACCAGTGCTGCGTGACGTTCGCGCCGGGCGTGCGATAGAAGAAATCGCGCACGCCCGCCGAGTCGTCGCGGAAGACGGGGAGACTCCCGAAGCCGAACCAAGCCTCGTAATCGCCGAAGGCGCAGGGCGCGTTTGAGTTGAAGAAGTTGAACCAGCTTCTGTAGGGCGACGATGTGTTCTCGCACCCGCCGTCGGTTTGATTGTAACGGTGGTAGAGGTCGAAATAGACGCTGTCCGAAGACGAGTGGTTGAAGACGCCGTCGAGGATGAGACGCATGCCGCGCCGCTCCAACTCGGTTTTGAGAGAAGCTAAAGCGGCGTCGCCGCCGAGCGCGGGGTCAACTTCGAGGAAGTTGTCCGTGTCGTAACGATGGTTGGAGACGGCCTTGAAGATCGGGTTGAGATAGAGCGTGTCTACGCCGATTGATTGCAGATAGCCGAGTTGCTGCTCGATGCCTTTGAGGTCGCCGCCGTAGAACTGCGTGCCGTACTGACCGTTGAACTGGCCGGGCTGGCGCGGGTCGCCGATGGCCGTGTTCCAAGGCTCGCGCAGGAGCGGCGTCTGGTCGCCGTAGAACGTGGGGCAACCGGCGGTTGAGCCGGGGCGGCAGTAGTCGTTTGTGGGGTCGCCGTTGCGGAAGCGGTCGGGGAAGATTTGATAGACGTTGGCGTTGTGGAGCCACGCGGGCGTCTGGAAGCTCGGGTTGTAGGCAGTGATCTGGAAGGCCGGGAACGGCTCGCCGTCGGAGGCCACACCCGCGCCGCCTTGATTGAGGTTGTCGTGATCGTCCGTGTAAGAATCGCTGTAGAAGTCTTCGTCAGACTGATCCGTGACGCGGAACTTGTAGTAGAGAATTGCGGGCGACGAAGGCGTGGGGAGCGCGAGCGTCCAGATGTCGTACTCGGTGCCGCCTTCGTTGCGGTTCTCAAGGAAGGACATCGGGTGGTCTGCGGGGCCGTTGGTCGCGCCCGTCGCCGGGTCGAAGGTATAGACGCGGACGTGAACGCCCGTCACGTCGAAATGCGCGGTGCGGAAACGCAGCGTCACGCTGTTTCCGGCTGGCACCGCGCCGAAGGGGCTGCGGTAGTAGCTGTCGAACGTGTCGTGGCGCAGGCCGTCCCACTCGACGTTGCCCGCAGGCGTCGGGGTCGGGGAGCCGCCCGCTGCTATCGTCAAAACGTGCGTCGCGGGGTTGTAGCTGAACGTGACCTGCGCGTTGTCGGTCGGCACGTTGAACGCGATGTTGTCGCCGTTCTGCGCCCCGCCCGCGCCGTAGTTCTCATCCCAACTTTCGCCTATGGCTACCTTGCTCTCGTAATTTCCGGCGGGCAGCGCGGTTGTTTGAAAGGTGTAGGTGCCGTCGCCGTCGGGGTCTTGGAGCCACGAGCGGAGGCAGGACGGGTCCCAGTCGCCCGCGCAGCCGAGTTCCGATTGGAAACTGCCGGGCGCGACGGCGATCACGGAGTTGCGGTTGCTCGTGATCCAGTGCGTCTCGTGGTCGTAATAAAATTTGACGCTCTGACCGGAGCCGAGCGAGAGCGGGATGTTGTTGCCGTTCTGCTGCGCGTTCAGCCCGTAGTTCTCGTCCCAGTTGTTGTTGAGCGGAGCTTTGTACTCCCAGTTGCCTGCGGGGACAAAGAACGCGCCCTGCCACACGTCGTCGCCCGGGTCGTAGGTCAAATGTGTCGAGCCGCATTCGGGTTGCCAGTCGCCGGGGCAGCCGAGTTCGCTCTGGAGGCTTCCGGCGACGGTGACGCTCGTGGGGTTGGGCGTGTGCGACGCCGTGGCCGTCGGAAAATTGAAGGGCAGCAGCAGCAGGACGCAAACCGCGAGACCGAAAACCGCGAGCGACGCACGCAGGCGCAGGGATTTGAGGGACATGATGAGGAACGACATGTTGAACTCCTTGAGAGCCAGACCGCGACCGCCCGACAGGCGACCGGAGGCTTGGGCTGAGATACGTTCTTTGTTCTTGAGATGGCTTGGCGAGGCTGAGTTGAAGATCGCTGCAAGCGCAGACTTTGGTTGCCAGCCCGACTTTGTTCGACTCGGCAACATACTTTAATCGCCGTGGAAAATCAAGTTTCGAGCTGTGGATTCCGTAAAAATCGGCAGCTTTGTGCCCGACGAAAGACGGTGGAGTGATAGTGCCGTTGCGCGCACGGTCTTTTACTGCTGCGCGGGCGCGTTCATAGGGTCTTTCTGGAAAAGGCTCAGCACCTTGAAGAACGCGGGGATGGCCGTGGTGATGGCCGTCATGATGGCGAGCGACGACGTGTAGAGGTCGCGCTGCGTGATGAAGAGGAACAGGACGACGCTGACGAGGACGATCAGGAGCGGTGCCTTGATGACGTGCCACAGGCTATCCTTCTTCATCTCCTTCTCAAACTGCGCCACGGCCTGCATCGCCTTCTGCGACTTGACGAACCGGCGGAAGCTCTCGTTGAAGAGATGTATGTCGGGGTCGCGGACTATGAGACGCTTCCGCAGTAGTTGAGCGATCTCCGGGTCGTTCGGGCTGAGCAGCCTGTCCTGCGCGAGGTGGTAGAGGGTCAGCTTCTCGTAGTTGGAGCAGGATTCCCAGATGTTCTGGTAGTAGGTGCCGGCCTGCACCCTGATGCGGCTGACGAGGTGATCGGGGCTTAGCTCGGCGAAGTCACGCTGCCGGATTATCTCCCGCGCCACGTGCTGCAAGGGAGCCTTCGGCGCGCACTCCGCTTTCAGCGTCCGCACCAGTTCTTCGACCTCCTCGCGGCTCCGTCCGAGTTGCTCGCCCTTCGCGTGCGCCTCCTCCGCGCTTTGCTCGAACTCGCCCGTAGCCCAGTCCGACTCGCCATTGTCTTCCATGTAAGCGGTGTAGAAGTTGCTGACGATCATTGACCAGCGGTCGAGTTCTTCCGAAGGCTTCGAGTTGTTCGAGTCGTCGGGCGCGACGCCGAAGTTGTAGAGCGAAGGCTCGATGGTCGAGACGATGAGCAGCTTGCGCCGGCGCGCGAGCAGTTCTTGCAAGAAGAGCGACTTCTGGCAATTTGCAGCCGGGTCTGAGGCGCGGTGCTCGAAGTTGTCGAGCGCGATAACCTTCTCGTGCGCGGCCAGCAGGTCGTAATCGAAGGTCACAGCCCAGTCCGGCGCGCAGGCCAGCTTCTTCAAGTCTATGCGGTGGAAGCGTTCGTTGCTCAAGCTGTCGCGCTGCGTGTAAGGCGGTTCGAGGACGACGAAGCGGTTGCCGACGAACTCCGGCGACAACAGATCGGACAAGCTGCAACTGCTCGGCGCGTACAGGTTGAGGAGAAAAATTCTCTTCACGATGTAGTGCACCCAGAAGCAGAACAGCGGCACGCAGAGCAGGCAGAAGAGGAGCCACCAGAAGGTGCCCGGCCAGCCGAGCGGCGGGACTTTAGTTTCAAGGTACGGCTGCTTGGCCTGCTGCCCGGCCTGCTGCCCGGCCTGCGGCTCAGCCTGCTGCTTGGCCTGCGGCTCGCACGCGCCGCTGCGGTTGATGTGCAGCAACTCCTTCGACGCATTGCCGTCGTCGATCCACACGTAGGAGCAGTCGGCGAATGCGCCGTTGTTGAGTCCGAGCCGTTCGATGCTCGTGTGGTTATAGCGCGGCGTGAGTTCGCTCAGTCTGGAGACGAAGAAGTCTTCCACTGCGGTTGCGAAGCCGGTGCGGGCAGGTTGTGCGGTCGCCACCGCGCCGCCCTCCTTGACCCCGCGCGTTGTGTCGAAGAAGAAGCCTTCATATACGTCCCAGCGCTCGGCGAGCCTGCGGGTTGTGATCGCTTCTCTCGCCTCGCCGCCGTGCTCGCCGAAGGTGTCGGCGTACTGGCCGCGTATGCGCTCCTCGCGCTCGGCAAGCCCGCGAGCGATTGTAATCTGGCCGTGCCTGACGAAGAGCGTTATCTCCGACTCGTATGCGTACTTGAAGAAGGCCGCCGAAGGGATGATGGCGACGAGCAGGAAGAGGAAGACGATATTAAGCCCGTAGGCGAAGTCGTATCTGTTGAGGCTCCGGCGCACGACCGCCGCCCTGCCCCACAGACCTTCCTCCGCGATGCCCTTCCAAGGACGCCCGTACTTCCCGAAGCGCATGTTCACGAAAAAGAGGCACGTGCCGAGGAAGCTAAGGAGGCTGACGGCGGCCATAGACCAGATGCCGCTCCGGCTGTAAGCGAATGTCGAGAAGGCGAAGAGCGCGAAGAGCAACGCCACCGAGATGTAGTAGCTGAAAGTGCGCTGGCTCGAAGGCCAGAGCCACGCGCGCCGCTCGTTGGCGTTGAGGTTGACCACGTAGAAGATGCTCAGGACGGCGAGGACGACCATGCAATAGACGAGGAAGAGCATGCTCGACAGCGTCAGCAACTCAAGGAAGGCCGTGCGTAAGACCTGCTTGTCTCTGAACGCAACGACTGTCCAGTTGGGGAAGCCCTCCACGGGCGTTGTGTAGACCCTGTGCCCGCGTCCGAGGTAGCCCACGTCGAGCGCGCCCTCCCTGCGGTCTATCACGGCAGAGCGCAGCGCGCGGTTGTCGTCCGACTCCTGAAAGAAGTTCTCTCCGAGGTGGCGCGTTTCGTCTGAATGGAAGAGGACGCGCCCGTCGTCGTCAAGGACGCAGAAGCCGAAGCCTGCGGGCAGCACCGGCTGGACGAGCGAGAGCAGGCGCGTGTCGAACGCGGAAACCCAACGCCGACCCGGCCTCGCCTCCCCCGTCGCGTCGCCCTCTTCCGGCATCCATTCCGAGATTTCCACCTCGTTCCTGCCGGTCGTCTTCGAGACGATAGGTTCAAGCCAGAACTCGTGGCCGTCGAGGCGGCGGTAGCGTCCTTCCTTGAGGTTCGTGAAGTAGGGGCGCGCCGAGACGTTGATGAACTGCGGCGGGTAGTCTCTGACCGTCCACTTGAGCCTCTGCTCGCCGTCCCTGTCTATCACCACCGCGGTATCGAAGTACGGGTAGGGGGGACGACTGAGATTCTTCAACACGTCGAGCCTGTACAGTCGCTTCCGCGACGCGGTCGCGCCCGCTTGAGCGTCGCCGGGCTGCCCGGTCAACTTCGGGATGTCGGCACGCAGCCCCGAGCGGGAGTTGAGTGCCTTGAGTTGCGCGAGCGAGTCGCTCAACTCATTGCCGAAGTTCTCCTTCACTTGACGCGCGAGGCCGGCCAACTGGTCGTCCATCTGGCGTTCGAGCCTGTGATAGCTGTAGCCGTAGAGGCCGAAGGAGGTGAGCAGGGCGAGCCCTATCATTGACGAGAAGAAGAGAAAGTAGATGTCGGCAGTGCGCAGCCTGTCCTTCGACCCGATGAGCAGCAGTTTGAAGAAAGGCCAACTCAGGATGGCGAGCGCGGTGAGGAAGGCGAAGACGATGAGCACCGAGTAGGAGATCGCCCACACCTCGCGGCGGAAGCGCGAGGCGGGCACCAGCCCGCAGACCATCCAGTGGAGCGAACGCCCATCCTCCGCGGCCGTCTGCTGCACGGAGAGGCTGAGCGGGTGGATGAAGAGCTTGTACTCGGAACCGGCCAGCCTTACGTCGGCCACGCTGCTCGAACGACCGAGCGTGGCGAGTTCTATCGTCTTCCCGTCCTCGCCCGCCGCCGTGAGCTTGTCGAGCGAGACGAGGCGCAACTCCGACGCGCTCTGCTGGAAGAGGACGCGACCGTCGCCGCCCGGCTCTGTGATCAGGATGTCGGCGAAGCCCTCGTCGCCGCCCGCGCCTTTCAAGCCTTCGGCGCCGTGCTCGCCGAGGATCGGCTCGATGAGCTTGTTGAAGTCGGTTCGCGCGCGGATGGTGACGACGTTCGTTTTGTCTGCGGGCGTATATTGCAGGTCGAAGTAGAGCCGCATCACCCCGTCTTCGGCCTTGACCGCGACGCTGACCTTCGACTCGAACCTCTGGCCTCTGGCTATCTCCGCCCCGGACGTGCCCGTCGCCTCGACGGCCTCGATTTCGGTGCCGTAGTCTTTCAGGTTTTTGAGAACCTGTTTGAGTCCTTCATAGTTCTTCTCGCTGTTCGACGCGCCGGGCGTGAAGCGCGGCGCGGCGCCCTGCCCGTCGGCGAACCCGTCGGCGGGGGCGATGGAGTCGTCTGGGTCAACGAAATTCTGGCCGACGCGCCGGAGCACGCTGCTCAAACTCTCAACCTTCGTCGTGACCTGATTGCCGACGCGCGCCAACGCGCGGAAGTTGCGATTGGTGAAGTAGTCCGTCTGGCTTTTGATGTAGAAGAGGTAATAGACGAAGAAAGGGACGAGCAGGATTAAGACGGTGATGAGGGCGATTCTCAGCTTGGCCGCCGTCGGCAAAGTTCTTGAAATGTTCTCGACGAACCCCATCGCAGCCGCCCCTCTGCGCGTCGCCTCTCTCGCGCGACGCGCGTGTTACCGTCTCGCCACTTTCGCACGCGAACGGCAACTCAAGAGCCTACTCTTTAACTTCAACGTCCACTCCCGCAAAAGCGCGGGGCAACGGCGAGAAGCGACCGGAACGCCGGAAGAATTCTATGGCGGGGTCGCCGCCCAATCAATAACCCGTTTGGAAGTGAGGCCAACCGCCGAGACGCTTGTTGGCCGGAGTCGTGTGTGACACGCGACAAGCGCGTGCGGGTGTTGAAAGTGGGGATACTACT
>DASYMM010000505.1:0-13813 GCA_036009085.1 Pyrinomonadaceae bacterium
AGGAGCGGCAGAAGCAGGGCTACGAATCAATCAACCTCGTCGGCTGGGCGGCCAGCCCGCGCTACGATCAGGCCGCGCACAAACTCTACTGGGCGAAGGAACTCAACTTCGCGGGCGCGCCCGCCAACACGCTCAACTACGACATACGCATGCTCGGACGACGCGGCGTGCTCTCCTTCAACGCTGTCGCCGCGATGAATCAACTCGGCGCGATTGAGAACGACATGCGGGAAGTGATGGGCTTTGCGGAGTTCAACCCCGGACACCGCTACACGGATTTCAGCGCGGGCACGGACAAGATTGCCGTCTACGGCATCGGCGCCCTCATCGCCGGAAAAGTTGCCGCCAAGGTCGGTCTCTTCAAACTCGCGCTCGGCTTCATTCTCGCGGGCAAGAAGTTCCTCCTCCTCGCGCTCATTCCCGTCGCCGCTTTCTTCAAGAAGTTATTCGGCGGAAAGAGCGAGTAACGCCGACGAGATTCCTGTGGCGTTGCCAGAGGCTCTTGCATTGCGCCCCTTTGGGGCTTTCCAAGCCGTTTCTTACTATTCAAACTGACACAAAGGACGCCTCTATTCGGGGCGGCCTTCGCCTTTAGTCAACTCTCCGAGTTTCGCTTTAACTGACTTCGGATGATTGGTTGTTCGCTGCGCCGCTGCCTTCGTCATCCGTTGCGGCGGGCGTCGCGTTAGGCGTCGTTAGTGGCGGGAAGTTTTCCGCGCCGGGCGTGCGCGGGCGCGTCTCGCCGGGCGAGGTGTCCGGGTTCTGAAACATCTCCTGCTGATCCTGATTGAAGGTTTCGGCCTGTTCGTCGTCTCTCTCGTCGGGCATCTCTGTCTCTCCTGTTTAGCACTGCTTTTTTGACGGGTTGGAAAAACTTATTCGTGCTTCGCCTGCGCGCGTTCGCTGACGAGGCGACGATAGGCTTCGTCGCGGCTCAGACCGAGTTCGCGCGCGGCGCGCTTGAGCGCTGCGCGCGGGTCGAGTCCCTCCGCTTCAAACGCGGCGACGAGTGCGGCGATGTTAGGCGTCGGTTGCGCCCCGTCGGCGACGGCATCGGCGATCACGGTGCGGTCAATGAGGAGCACCATCTCGCCGCGCGCCGGAGTCGAGCCGGAGAAGCGCGCGATTAAATCCGTGAGCCGCCCGCGTGCGATCTCTTCGTGGAGTTTGGTGAGTTCGCGTGCGACGGCGGCTTCGCGTTCGCCCAGAATTTCGCGCGCGTCCGTGAGCGCATCCAGGATGCGGTGCGGCGCTTCGTAGAAGATGAGCGTGGCGGGCGTGGCGCGCAAGGACGCGAGCCGGAGGCGTCGAGCGTGGCCGCGCGGGGGGAGAAAACCCGCGAAGTAAAATTCATCCGTGGGCAGACCGGAAGCGACGAGCGCAGAGACGAAGGCCGTCGCGCCCGGCACCGAGACGACGTTGATGTCGCGCTCTATGCACGCGCGCACGAGGCGAAAGCCGGGATCGTTGATCGCGGGCGTGCCCGCATCGGAGACGAGCGCGAGGTTTGCGCCTGCCTGAAGGCGCGCGACGAGTTCGTCTGTGCGTTCGTGTTCGTTGTGTTCGTGATAGCTGACGGTTTTGGTCTTGATCTGGAAATGGTTGAGGAGCGTGCGCGTGTGGCGCGTGTCTTCGCAGGCGATGAGATCAACTTCGGAGAGCACGCGCAGGGCGCGGCGCGTGATGTCTTCGAGATTGCCGATGGGCGTGGCGACGATGTAGAGCGCGCCCGTGTCGGCGGCGGCGACAGGAGCAGTAGCGTCTGTGCGTTCTGGCATGCGGGGTATTGTAAGGCAAAAGGTGCGGGTGAAGACGCAAAAGTGCAGGCCGTTCCGACATGTCGCCAGAACGGCCTGCACTTTTGTTAACCTCCCGCTTGTTTCCCCTTGCTCGTTAAACTTAGCTTCGACGCTTACGGGCGACCGTTGATGATGCCCGGCAATTGACGCCACCAATTGTCGTCGCGCCCGTTGCGGTCGCGATTGCGGTTGTTGCGGTTGTCGCGGTTGTCGCGCGGATCGTAGCCGCCGTTGCCGTTGCGGTAGTAGCCATCGTCGGAGCCTTCGTAACGCAGGCCGTAGGCGTTGGCGATGGTGCGCAGGTCTTGTTTGATCTGTCGCCAGTCGGCGTAGGTGCGCGAGTCAACGCGCAGGCGCGCGAGCATGCGCTCCGTGTTGTTGGCGGCCTGCATGAGATACTGCGCTTCCTGATAGCCCTGATTGCGGTTGTTCCCGTTGTTGCCTACGCGGCTGCGGAAACGGTCTGCGGCCTGACGAAACTCTCTCACCTCGCCGTTGATCTGATCCTCGCGGCGCGAACCGTTGACGCGGCTGTTGTCGAGGAAGCGATCCACGTCGCGCTCAAGATTGCGCGCGTTGTCTTTGACGCGCTCGGCCACGTCGCGCAGGTTGCGCGTGTCGTAGTTGCCGTTGTTGCGCCCGTTGCGGTCGTTGCCGTAGTCGTCGTCGTTGCGACGGTCGCGGCGATAATCGCGATCACGGTCGCGACCGCCCCACTGCGCCGAGGCGATGGTGGGCAAGCAGAAGGCGACGAGGATGGCGGAAACAATGGTCAGAATAGTTGTGCGACGGTTAATCATGTGTGCGAACTCCTTAACGTGTCAAACTTACTGCTGCGGCGCGCGCCGTTCACGGGGCGAGACGACTCGGAACATGGCAAGCCTTATGCCGCGCGCGACGGGCGCGACGGAACGCGGGTTAAATGAATGAACATTGAAGAATTACGCGTCGCGCGGAAGCCGAAGTGCGTTTGCGCGCTTTGTATTGTTCCAAAACGTGCAGGCCGTAGCGCATATCGTTTGCGGCTGGGGCGGGAGCTTTATAACGGTTTGCAATCGGATGTCTTTCTCTGCGCCCCCTCTGCGTTCCGCTCTGCGTCTCTGCGGCGGTGAATCTTAGTAAACCAAGCATTCACCGCAGAGTCGCAGCGAGCGCAGAGGGGGCGCAGAGAGAGAGAGAGAGGAACAGTACTCTTGGAGTTTGGATAGTTCTCTTCGTCGAGATCAATGCAACAGCTTGGCGACGTGTTGATGGACGCGCGCCTCTGCGAACGCGGCATGGCGCGCGCCGTTGGCGTCGAGGATAAACCAGCGCGGCGACGATTGCGCGTCGCCTTCTGCGTTTTGGACGAGGAGGAGTTCGTCGTCGTCGCGTGGTTTGCCGAAGTGAGAGATGCGCGCCGTGGCGAGTCCGCCGCCGCGCACGATGCCGTCGCGCGGGGTGCGCGGCCAACCGGCTTCGACGGTCAGGACGCGCACGCCCGAGGCGAGCGTCAGGCGACGCCCGACCATGTGGGAATTGCCGGCGCGAAAACGATGTGCGTCCGTGTGCGTGATCAAAATGCCGGAGTTCGTCGCGGTGCGGTTCGCTTCGCCCGCGTGCGCGTTGAAGGTGGCGAGCAGCCATTCGATGCCGACGTTGCGCGCCACGTCGTTCAAGGCGCGCAGGGCTAGATAGTCGGCCACGTCGCTGCGCCCGACGTTGCGCGCGCGCGCCTCGGCCTCCGCCAGACGCCGCGCCCATTCCGCCTCAAGTTCGCTCAACTGTGCATTCGCTCCAAGTGATTCGCCTTCCGATTCGCGTCGATTCAAGTCGCCTTGCCTGCATCGGTTCTTCATGCGACCTTCATGCGACTCGCGCCCTGATGGTATCATGCCCGCACGCTCGAAAGTTAATTTACACCCGAAGTCATAGACTCCCGACTTGATAGCACAGAGGCACTCGATGACACACCAGCACGTCCGCGCGATGCGTCCCGGCATCAGCTTGACTCTCTCCCTGTTCCTCGCCTTCGTCTCGCTCGCCGGAAGCGCGTCCGCACAGCAGCAGCGACAAACGGCGACGCGCGCAAATCAGACAACGCAACCGGCGGCGCGACCGCGCCTCGTGCTCGTCATCGTCGTAGATCAATTTCGCGCGGACTATCTCGAACGCTTCGGCGATCTCTTCGCGGCGAACGGCGGCCTGCGTCGCCTGATGCGCGACGGCGCGCAGTGGACGAACACGAACTACGATCACATGCCGACTTACACCGCGCCCGGACACGCTACCGTTATGACCGGCGCGTGGCCTTCAGAGACCGGCATCGTCGCCAACGATTGGTACGAGCGCGAGACGGGATGCGTCGTGTCGAATTCGTCCGACCCGGAAGACAAGTACGGCGAGCGGTGTCGTCTCGAAAAATCGCGCTGGCAACTCTTCGGCGGCGGCGAGGGCGAGCGTGCGTCCAGCCCGCGCCGCTTGATCGCTTCGACCGTCGGCGACGAGATGCGGCTCGTAACGAACAGCCGCTCGAAAGTGATCGGCATCTCCGTCAAAGATCGCGGGGCGATGCTGCCCGCCGGTCGTCATGCCAACGCGGCTTACTGGTTCAGCCCGTTTACGGGCAACATGGTTACGAGCAGTTATTACTTCAACGAACTGCCCGCGTGGGTAAAGAGTTACAACGAAGCGCGCCCGGCGGATAAATATTGCGGGAGGGAATGGACGCGCCTCCTGACGGGCAAGGACGCGGCGGAGTACGAACGCCGCGCGGGAGCCGACGCGCCGCCGTGGGAAAACATCGGCTCCGCCAGAGACACGAACATGTTCCCGCACAAGATCGCGGGCAGCCCCGAAACTGCGAGCGCGGCGTGTTGGGGCGTGCTCGACTATTCGCCTTTCTCGAACGACCTGCTGGAGAAGTTTGCGGAAACCGCGATTGAGAATGAGAAGCTCGGAACGGACGCCGACACGGATGTGCTCACAGTGAGTTTCTCCGCGAACGATTACGTGGGGCATCGCTTCGGGCCTTACAGTCAGGAAGCGATGGACATCACGCTCAGAGTTGACGGGCAGATCGGGGCGTTGCTCGATTTCGTCAACCGGAAAGTCGGTCTGCAAAACACGCTCGTCGCCTTCACCGCCGACCACGGCGTCGCGCCGATCCCCGAACACGCGTCCGCGCTTGGATTGACGGGCGGGCGCATCAGCAACACGGACATTATGAACGCCGCGCGCAACGCCGTCCGCGCGCGCTTCGGGCGCAGGGGTGAGGAGAAGGATTCCACCGCAGACTATATCTCCGAGCCGTTTGTGAACGCCAACATCTTCTTCAACACGGTCGCCTTGAAGCGCGACGGCATCAACCGCGAAGAGATCGAGCGCGTGGTGGCCGAAGCCGTCCTGACCGTGCCGGGCATCAACCGCGCGTTTACGCGCACGCAACTTGAGACGGGCAGCATCTCCGCGGGCGACGTGATTGCGCGGCGCGTGCTGCACGGCTTCCACCCGCGACGCAGCGGCGACGTGATCCTCGTGCAAGAGCCTTTCAAATATTTCGGCGAGGGCGCAAGCCCGATCCCCGCCACACACGGTTCGCCTTTCAGCTACGACACGCACGTCCCGCTCATCATCATGGGGCAGGGCGTGGCGGCGGGTCGTTACGCGCAGGCTGCGACGCCCGCCGACCTCGCGCCGACGCTCTCCACGCTCCTGCGCTTGCAGGCTCCGAGCAACGCTATGGGGCGCGTGCTCCTCGAAGGATTGAGCGGCAAGTGAAAGTTTGGTGGTGTCCTGAATTGAACTCTCTGTGCCCCCTCTGTGTCCTCTGTGTCTGCGGTGGTGAGTGTCTGAGAGAAGCATTCACCACAGAGATACAGAGAGCACAGAGGGGTCATAGAGAGTTAAGCTGAAACGAGGACATTATTAAAACTTTGCCAAGCAAGAGAAGTAAAAGTGAAGTTTGTTATGAAGATTAAAAAAAAGATTTCGATCCTTTGTGTGCTGCTCATCTTCGCGAGTCTCTTTGCGGGCGCAACGTTCGCGCAGAAGAAGACGGGCAAAGGGGCGCGTGCCGCTCAGCCTACGGCAAAGAGTTCGGGCGCGAAGAAGGGCGATGACGCGGCGAAGGACGAGCTTGAAGCGTTGCTCAAGTTGCCTGTGGCCGAACGCGTCGAGCGTCTGCGCGCGTATCTCGCCGCCGACCCGCCCGCGTCGCTCAAGGCGCGTGCGACGGAGCAACTCGTGAGCGCGCACGCCGCGCTCGGCGACGAGCGTTTGCAGGCAGGTGACGCGGCGGGCGGGATCGAACTCTTCAAACAGGCGGTCGCGCTTGCGCCCGCAGACATGTCCGACAAGTTGTACTACGAAGTCGTTTCGCAGTTGCCCGCGAACCTTTTCCTGCGCGGTCAGACTGCCGCCGCGCTCGAACTCACGCACGCGATTGAGCCACAAGCTTCGACGGATGCCAAGCGTCTGCTCACGCTCGCGGCCTTTTACGTGAGCGTCGAACAGGCGGAGGAAGCGGCGCGTCTGGCGCGTGCGGCGATCACGCTCTTGCCCGATCTCGCCCCCGCGCACCAGGCGCTCGGCGCGGCGCACCGCCTCGCGCTCCGGCTCGACGAAGCGACGGCGGAATACGCACGCGCCGTCGAACTCGACCCGCGCTCCGTGCCCGCGCGCCACAGTCTCGCCGATTTGCGACGCGCCACGGGCAAGCCCGAAGACGCGCTCGCGCTTTATCGCGAGTTGCTCGCGGCTGATGCGAAGAACCTTTCGGCGCGCAACGGGATGGTGCTCGCGCTCTTCGACGCGGGCAAACGCGAAGATGCCGAGCGCGAACTCGAAGCCGCGCTCACGGACGAGCCGCGCAATCTGCCGCTCCTCGTCGGCGCGGCCTACTGGTACGCAGCGCACGCGGAATGGCCGCGCGCGATGGCGTTAGCCGAGCAGGCCGTGAGAATCGAGCCGCGTTACACTTGGGCGCAGGTCGCTCTGGCGCGCTCGCTCATCGCCAACAAGATGCCGCTCGAAGCCGAACGAGCGCTGCGCTTCGCGCGTCAGTACGGACGTTTCCCGACGCTCGATTACGAACTCGCGAACGCGCTCGTCGCCGCGGGTCTCTACAACGAAGCGTTTGAAGAACTCGCGCGCGGTTTCACACTCAAAGACGGTCAACTCGAAACGCAACTCGCCGGGCGCACGCCCGCACGCGCAGAGAGTTTCATCGAACTGCTCGCGCCCGAACGCCGCGCCAGCATCTTTCAGTCGAACGCCGCCGACACGGAAGCGAACGCGCGCATCATCAAGGGTCTGCTCGCGCTCAATCTCTCGCTCGCCACGACGACGGGCGAGGGAAGCGCAGGGGCGATGACTCCGGCGGGCGACGCGGCCATCGCAGCCGCGACGAATGATTTCACGTCGGGCGCGGATGAGATGCGCGCCTTTCGTCAACTCTACGCGGCGAGTCGCCTGCTTCGTCATAGCGTCGCAGATGGTCGCGTGCTTGAGTTGATGGACGCGGCGCGACAGGGCATCGAGGCCGCGATTGACGCGCCCGCCGCGACCGTGGCGACGACCGCCGACGAGTTGCGCGAAGCGCGCGCGGGCGCCATCGCGCAGGGCGGCACGCCCGACATCCCCTCGCTTCCGCGCAACGCCATCTCCAACATCCTGCGCGGGCGTATTGAAGAACTGACGGGCATGGCCTTGCTCGGACAGGGCAAGACGACGGAAGCCGTCGCCGCGCTGCGACGCGCGGTGAGCGTGTTGCCGGATAAGAGTCTCTACTGGCGCATGGCGCAGTGGCGGCTCGGAACCGCGCTTGCCAGCAACGGGCAGGAGCGCGACGCGCTCGCCGCCTACATCAAAAGCTACAACCCGCAGTCGCCCGATCCGGCACGCCGCGCCGTGATCGAATCGCTCTACAAGAAAGTTAACGGCTCGCCCGCCGGACTCGACGCGCAGATCGGGACGGTGCCAGAAGCGCGCGCCACCACGTTTGAAACGACGAACGCGAACACTCCAACAACACTCTCGACGCCCGCGCCGACCGAGACGCCCGCTGTCGTCACACCCACGCCCGAACCGTCTCCGCTCAGCACGCCCGACGCTCCGGTCGTCTCGACGCCGACGCCCGAACCGTCCGCTTCCCCGACGCCGCAGCCGACGGCGACAACGGCCAACGACCCCGCGCCGCAGGAGACGCCCCTCGCCACCCCAACGCCCGACGCTTCACCCGAAGCGACGCCCGTTACTACCTCGCCCGTTACCACAACGTCGTCCGTCGAACCGACGCCGACGCCGATTCAATCGAACGCGCACGCCGACGCGGGGGCGCGCGGCGAAGTGACGGCAGTGAAGGTTAGTCAAAACGGCTGCGCGTTTATGTTGAGCGCGGGCAAGTTGGAATTAACGAACGGCGGCGGCTCGGTCAGTGTCGTTGCGAGCCTCGAAGGCAACGCCAATCTGGCGGGCATCAGCGCAGCCACCACCTCCTGGTCGGACATCATCGTCCTGCGCGAACCGCAAGGCAGCGCGGATACAAACTCGCTCAAGTTCACCATCACCTCGATCAGCAAAACCACAGGCACCTTCACCGTCAACTTCAAATCGCCCTGCGGCGCGCAAGAGTTGAGCGTCGCGGTGAAATAAAAAAGGGCAAGGGGCAAAGGGGGACGGGGTAAAGGTAGAAAGCAAGCGGCGCACGATAGACACGCCTTCTTGTTTCTACCTTTATCCCTTCCCCTTTACCCTTTTCCGTTTGCTCTCAGACGTGCGCGGCGAGGCGTGCGGCGATGGCCTGTTTGGGTTGCGCGCCGACGATGCGTTCGGCGAGTTGGCCGCCTTTGAAGATGAGCAGGGTGGGGATGCTGCGGACGCCGAACTGCGCCGAGGTGCGCGGGTTTTCGTCAACGTTCAACTTGGCGATAGTGTAGCGGCCTTGCGACTCGGCGGCGAGTGCGTCGAGGGAGGGCGCGATCATCCGGCAGGGGCCGCACCATTCAGCCCAGCAGTCGAGCAGCACGGGGCGGCCTGCGCTTGCGGCGAGCACGTCGCGCGCGAAACTGGCATCCGTCACCTTGATGGGCTTGCCTGTGTCCGCCGCAGACGCGTCTTGCGCCCCGGCGGCGTCGGCCTCCAACTTCGCGCCGCATCGCCCGCAGACGGCTTGCAAACTCTCAGCCGCCCGAAACTCGTCCACGCGATTCTTCGCCCCGCAGTTAGCGCACGTTACGACCGCCATACTTCGTCAAAGCCTCCGTTCTCCAAATTCGAGTAAGCGAAATTATAACGGGCGCGCGGAGAAAGGAAAGCGCGGACGCCGGTTCGCGTTTTACTCTTGTTTGAGACTGTCGCCGTCAGGCTCGACTGCGGAGAGCAGTTGTTTGATCGTTTCGACGAGCGAAGCCATGCCTTCGGGTTTCTTCAGGAAAATATCCACTCCGGCTTCGCGTGCGTCGCGCCTGCGCTCGGTGGCCGAGAGCATGATGATCGGCGTGCGGCTGCGATGTGGGAGCGAGCGTGCGCGTGCGGCGAGTTCGATGCCGCTCAGTCCGGGCAAGTCGTCGTCGAGCAGTATGAGATCATATCGCTCGCGGCTCTCGATGCGGCTGAGCGCAGTGCGTCCGTCGTCGCAATCTTCAACCCGCCAGCCTTCGAGTTCGAGGGTCTCTTTTACGATCAGTTTGACGGTTGGAAAATCTTCGGCATAGAGAATGTTGATGGAGGCCATTCGGGGCTGACATCCTTATAGTGAGAATCTAGACGCACGCAGACGCCGCCACAACAGACGTTGGTGAGAGTCGCTGACGCGGGCGCGCTATGTCGCCGAACCGGTAACCGGACAAAGAGGCGTTTGTCCGTGCCGGTTTTTCTAAGCAGGAATCAGGCCACGGCGGAAGGTGGCCGTTTTTACGGCGCACCTGCACGCCATCCGGGGTGGGTGAAGTGGAAAAATTACTGGGCGTTATCCACGCTTCGGTTGATAGTTCTTGATGATGCTGCGCTTACGCTGTTTTGCGGGCGTCCTTGCCGCGAGCAAGTTCTTGTTTCTGTTTTTGAGACGCCAGTTCAGAGATTCGTGATGTTTGAAACCGAGCAGCCGCGCCGCGTTCGACACCTTCCCCTGCGCGTCGCGCAGAGCCTTCTCGATGAGGTGCTCTTCAAAACGCTGCACCTCTTCCTTGAGCGAGAAGTTAGCCCACGGGTCTGCGAAGTCGGCCTTGCCCGTCAGGCGCAGAGCGACGGTCTCCACGGCGTCGGCTTCGATGCTGCTTCCGTTCGAGGCTGCAAGGAGCGTGCGTTCGATGAGCGAACGCAATTCGCGCGCGTTGCCGGGCAGAGGCAGGCGGCACATGGCCTCGATTGCGCCGGGCGTGAAGCGCACGCGCTTACCCTGTCTGCGCATCGCTTCGCGTATGAAGTGTTCGGCGATGGCGGGAACGTCTTCGACGCGCGTGCGCAGCGGCGGCAGTTCGAGATGGAAATTTTGCAGACGGTAAAAGAGGTCGCGGCGGAAACGTCCGGCGGCGATTTCGTCTTCGATGACGCGATTCGTCGCCGCCATCACGCGCACGTCAATGCGTTCGGGTGTGCTCGCGCCCACCGTGTGAATCTCGCCATACTCGATAAAGCGCAGGAGCTTGCTTTGATTGGCCGCGCTCAGTTCGGCGATCTCGTCCAGGAAGAGCGTGCCGCCCGCCGCGAGCCGAGCCGCGCCCGGATAATCCTCAACCGCGTCCGTGAAACTGCCCTTCACATGACCGAACAACTGCGACTCAAGCAAAGTCTCGGAGAGCGCGGCGCAGTTGATCGCGACGAACTGGCCGGGGCGACCGCTCCACTCGTGCATCAGTCTCGCGAGCAACTCCTTGCCCGTGCCCGTCTCGCCCGTCAGGAGCACCGCCCCCTGCGAACGCGCGATGGAGTGCGCGCCACGCAAGAGCGTCGCCGTCTGCTCCGAACCGTAGGCGAACCCGGCAGTCTCAAATTCGATATTGTGCGTTCGCTCCGCCGCGATCACGCGACGCGCGCACGCGCGCAGGCGTTCCAGAATCCCCGGATGCTGCGTGCGCGTCAACAGGTGATCGGCCAACTCGTAGATCGCCCTGAGTTCCACGCTCGTTAAATGATCGCCCAACTCTTCGAGCGTCGTCAGTTCGGCCACGCCCGCGCCTTCGAGGTCGCCCGCCTGTTCCGCCACTTCAAACGCGCGCTGCAACACGGTGCGCGCCTCAGACTGTTTGCCGAGTCGGGCGAGCGCAGTGCCGCGCGTCGTCAAAGCCTCGGCCAGAATGTTCGGCTGCCCGCTGTGTTCCAGAGACTGCGCCGCGCGTCGCGCGATTCTTTCGGCCTCCGCGTTCTCCTTCTGCCCGAGGAAGACGCGCGCCGAAGTGTCTTCCACCTGCGCCGCGCTGCCGCTGTCGTCGAGGTTCGTAAATAGTTGACGCGCACGATTGAGATGTTCGTGCGCGTCTGCATATCTGGCTAATTTGAAGTATAAGAAGCCGAGGTTGTTTTCGACGCGTGCGTAAAAACGTAGATGCCCGGCCTGCTCGAAGTGAATACTTGCTGCCGTATAATCCATGAGCGCGCGGTCTGCGTAATCTTCGCGCTGCTCTCCCGTACTGAGGGCTTCCAGCACGATGCCGCGTTCCATGTGGAACTGCCCTATGTGGGCGGAATTCCGGCTGGCTTCAAATAAAGGTTCGGCTTCCGCCAGCAAGCGGAGCGCATCGCTGTAGCGCGTGGTGCAAGCCTCGACTATCGCGCTACGCAGCAGGGTGGTGGCTCTCTGCTCGATGTTTTCGGGCGCGATGCGCGCCAGGACTTCGCTCAGGATCACGCGGGCATCGTCGTATGCGCCCGCACGCGAATAACAAAAACCGAGTTCCGCCTGTGCTTCCTCGACTTTTTCGACATTTTCCAGCGAGTCGAAGAGACGGATACTTTCGCTGATCAGGTCTTTGGCGATCTCGTGCGCGTTCGGAATCTGTTTTGAGCCGCCGATAAACCCGGTTAAAACACCAGCGCGCAACAAGAGTTCCGCCGCGCTATCGGCCTCTAAACCCTCTATTTTCGGGTGTTGGCCGGGGCTTTCCCACCATTCGGCCAGTGCGCCGCATGCCGCCTCGTAGTTGCCCGCTTCTTCAAATTCTTTAGCCGCCGAGCATCGAAGTCGGACGAGGTCTTGGAGAGGAAGAGCTAGGGTGTCTAGCTCAAAAGATGCCGAATTTGTTAAAGTCATGTAATTGCTACCTTTGCATGTGCTTGCTAATTAACTTGCAAGCGGTTGAACCTTTGCCTATGATGCTACTGCAATTATTTCGTTTGGCCTTTAATCACGGTAACTACTGGCTACCGCTGATCGTAACCATTCTTTAGGAGAAACCATGAAAAGCTTACGTCAACTTTGCGCTGCTACCGCTTTAACCATCTTGCTCACTAACGTTGCTGCGGCTGACGAGGGTGTGATGCACCCCTGGTACGTCCCGCCTCCGCCGCCTCCCCCCGCAACGAAAGTTGTGTCTCAAGAGACTCCCGCTGGTGAATTAAAGACCACGAGCGAGGAACCGTTAACGGACTTGGCGACGGAGATTGCGCTGGGTCTCGTCCAGGGTATGCTCGCGTTGTTCTAAAACTTCCCACAGTTATCAAGCCTGCAAAACGCTGCTGTGATTAGTTCAGGCGGCGCGGTCTTCGTGTGTCTTTGAAGACTGGCCGGCGGGTCACAGCAGATGCCCGGGAGGAGGAGACACCCGCCGCACGGCGAAGATTAACTGCTAAGGCATCTTAAATGCAATTGTTTTCTTCGTTTGGCGCGGATAAAAGTTTCAGCCCCGGCGGCGGGACGTTGGGCGGGGTGTCGGCTTTCGTAGTAAGATGCGAGTTCGCATAGGCTTCTCGCGTACATCTCGTTAAAAGGAAAGTTGCTCAACGATGCTTCTACGTCGCACGTCTCTGCTGTCGTTTGTGTGGGTTCTGCTTTTGGCCGCCGCTCAAGTTTCCGTAGCGCAACAGCGCAACAACCGCGCTCCCGCCGACGGTTCTACTGCGCCGGAAATCTCTTACACCGTCTCGATGCCCGCGCCGCACACGCACCTGTTGCAAGTCGAGATGCGCGTGCGCGGGGCAGGGGCGAATCTGCCCGCACAGGTTGATCTCGTGATGCCCGTCTGGACGCCGGGGTCTTATCTCGTGCGCGAGTATGCGCGGCACGTGCAGGATTTCGCGGCCACCGACGCGGGCGGCAAGTCGCTCGCGTGGCGCAAAATTAACAAGAACACCTGGCGCGTGGAGACGGCGACGGCTGCGCGTGAGTTGCGCGCAACCTACAGCGTCTATGCCAACGAACTGACGGTGCGGACGAACGATTTGCACGACCGGCACGCTTTCTGGAACAACGCCGCGACGCTCATGTACATAGACGGCCAACTCTCCGCGCCTTCGACCGTGCGCGTCGTGCCGTTCGGCGATTGGAAGGTGGCGACGGGCTTGCCCGTAGTCTCCGGGCAGCGCAACACGTTCCGCGCAGAGAATTTCGACGTGCTCTACGATTCGCCGTTTCTCGCCAGCGACTTCAAGACCATCTCCTTCGAGGTGCGCGGCGTTTCGCATCGCATCATCATTGACGGCGAGGGCAACTACGACGCGGAACGCATGCGTCGCGACGTGCAAAAGATAGTCGAAGCGTCCGTCCAGATGATGGGCGACATCCCGTATCGCGATTACACTTTCTTCCTCATGCTCCACCCGTCGGCGGGCGGCGGCCTCGAACACCTGAACTCGACCGCGCTCATCATGCGCCGTTTCGCGTTTCGTCCCGAAGCCGCGTGGGACGATTATCTCTCGCTCGTCGCGCACGAATATTTCCACCTCTGGAACGTCAAGCGCATCCGCCCGGACGCGCTCGGCCCCTTCGACTACACGGGCGAAAACTACACGCGCCTTTTGTGGGTCGCCGAAGGCGTCACGAGTTATTACGAAAACATCCTGTCGCGCCGCGCCGGGATGATCTCGGACAAGGAATATCT
>DASYMM010000506.1:0-6436 GCA_036009085.1 Pyrinomonadaceae bacterium
CGGGTTCTCCGCGTTGTATTCGAGAAACTGGAAATCGTCGCCGTTCAGATAAGCGTCGAGTCGGCTCGTGACGCACGCGAAACTGTAGCCGGGATCAATGCGCGCCATCGTCGCTTCGCGCGCGCTCAAGTCGAGTTCGGCAAGCAACTCGTCGTCGGCGAGCGCGGCGACGGTCAGACGCTCGAACGCGCCCGCGAGCGTCTGCGCCGCACGCGACACGCGCTCGTATTGTTCGCGCGCGATGACGAGCGGGCGCACGAAAGGACAGAGGGCGCGCTCGTCGTGGAGCAGTCCGAGCGTGCGTTGCTGTGCGGTGAGCCGCGCGAAGAGTTCGGCGTCTAAATGTTGGTCGGCTTCGATGCGACGCTCAAGCCATGCGACGGCGTCGAGCGTTTGGGATGACATGTGTAGTAACTCCCGCGACTGACGCGCGAGCGCGCCCGCAGCTGAATCCCGAACCGGCGCGCATTTGTCGGCTGGCAATTTCCGGCGTGCGGTCTCCCGAACGGAAACCTCTGCTCACGCCTGCGCCGGCGTCGATCTTAAAGAGAAGCGTGCCGGCGACTCTACAGGAAACGAACCAGCAGGTAAATGCCGAGCAACAGGAGGACGAGCAACAGGCAACCAAACAAGCGCGGCAATGCCGCCTGTGTGGATTGCGGCGCACTCATCTGTGGGCTGAGCGTGGACGGCGGCGGACTTTGGCCGATGCTGGTTTCGCGCGGTCGCACCTCCCAAAATACGTCCGGCGCGCTGCCAAGTTGCGCCGTAGTGGTCGGCATAATTTCACTGTATGACTGTGTGGCGGTTTCACTGTTTGGCTGCGCGGCGGTTTCACCGTATGACTGTTCTGCGACCTTTAACGTCGAGCCGCAGCGATAGCAGAAAGCCCTCTCCGCCGCGTTGCGCCCGCCGCAACGTGCGCACACAACCGTCCCGTCAGATGGGATATAGCTCGATGCTCCGCCGCGCCGCCCGGATTCCGTTGGGAGTTGCTCACCCGGCGCGGAGCGACTTGCGGCACTTTCTCGTGCTGTGCCGCTCACTCCTTGCTCCGTCGGGTGTTGCCTGCTCGTCGCGGTCGGCGTCGCGCGTTCTGTGACGGAGTGCGCCCGCAGGTGTTGGAAATGGAGTTGGCGCAACTCGGCGGGCGGCAGGTTGTCCGCGGGGCTTTCGGGGAGCGGTTCTTCCCAGTAGGTGGGACGGACGAAGTTTGGACGACGGAGCGACAGCGCGTATTCCCACTCCTGCCGCACATAGACGGAGCGCATAGAGTTATGCGACCAGAAGAGCTGGAACATGTCCGACTCTTCAATCGCCTCGCGCATCCAGCGTTGCCAGTCCTGCCCCGCGCGCAGTTCCCTCACGTCGCGCAGGTACCTGTCACCGAGCACGCTCACGTGATCCTCGATCTGCTCGACGATGGCGCGATCCTTGTGCGAGTAGGAAGGGAAGATTTTGCGATACGCCGCGGCTGACGAGGGCACGGCCGGAACCTCTGCGGGCGAACGCGCGCTCGCCATCGCGCTGTCCACGCGGATCGCCAGAGGCACGTCTGCGAGGATCAGACTGCCGAGAAAGACCGTCAGGCGTCCGCGCGCCATTTGCCCGTCCAGAGACGCCGCCGCAAGCATCTCGAACTCGACCTTATGCACGCTCTTCTGCCATGAAAAACTCTGACGCGGCGGGTTGAACTCGCACCCGGCGATCTCCGGCACGAACGTTATCTCGCCCCGGTGCGGGACGGCGTAGAGGCTGTTCTGCTTCACGGAGTCATAGTCCGTACGCTCTTCGGCGAGGACGCGCTCGGCGATGCGCTTCACCTCCGCCAGCGGTTCCGGTTCATCCGGCGGCGCGTCGGGTCGCCGCTTCGACAGATGCGCGAACGCCAGCAACGTGTGCCAGCGCGCGGGCGCAACCGCCTCCGGCTGATAAACCGTGAACTGCACATTCTCGTCCATGTAGAGAGGCTTGTCCGTTACCACAGCTTCTTTTGACGCAGCACTGTCACGACCTGTTGGGGGTATGAACTCTATCGCTTTGGGACGTCTTTTTGCCAAAGGCTGTTCTGCGGCCTCTGCTATTCCCATTTTCAATCGGCTTCCAATTGCTCCCACGTTCACTCCGAGTGCAGCGTGGACTTCCGAAACAAACTCTCTGACGGTTGCCTGACGACCACTTTCCTCCATCGCCAGCGCACGTTCGATGGCGCGTGCGACGGGCGCAGGTATCCCCGGCGCGAGTTCCGTTAAAGGCGTGGGCTGGCCTGCTGCCTGCTTTCGTTCGATCTCCTGTGCCGTCAACCCTTCGTAAGGCTTTTGTCCTGACAGCAACTCGTAGAAGATCACGCCCAGGCTATAAACAATATCCCTGTGTTCATCCGACGGCGCACCGCTGCCCCGAGGTTTCGGCGCGAGGTAAGGCACGGCGACAAATGGCTTGTTCGACCCGGCGGCGGTTGGCATCGCGCGGAGCCTGTCTTCAATAGATCGCCGGTTGAAGATCAAAGGCCGCAGCTTGACGGAGGGGGGATTATTTCCCGTCCGCTCGATCATGATGTCGGCGGTCGTTAGAAACTCACAGGTGACGCCGGAGTCACGTGCCGCGTCGAGCGCGCGGGCGACAGCTTGGAGCACTTCCGACACCTCGCCGAGCCGGAAGCGACCGCGCTGTCGTAGCTCATGTTCAAGCGTCTGCCCCTCGACGTACTCCATCGACATGTATTCGGCGCGCAGGTCGTACAGGGCGACGGCGTTCGGATGGCGGAAGCGGCTTGCGGCCTGCCACTCGCGTCGAAAGAGGTGCAGCCATTCGGCTATCTCACGACTCAGTCCGGGGCTGAATATCTCCAACGCCATACGGTCGCCGAGCAGGATGTGACGGGCGCGGAAGAGTTGGCCGGTGCGCGTCTGTGCAATCAACGACTCAAGCTCGTATTGTTCGTTGAATAATTCTCCGGCGCGCGGCGCGGTGATCGCCTGTAGAGGCGTGCCGTCGAGAAGGCAGAACGCGAGTTGATCTTCGTATGTGCGCTGGCAGGTGGGGCAGCTTTTCATGGCGTTGACTCGGGTGAACAGAGGCGAGGCGTGCGCGGGCGAGCCGGGATTATAGACCGCGCGCAGGCCAAATGAAACAAATAGTTGCGTTGGCGGGTTCGCCGAAAATTGGTCTAAGATAGCGGGCAGCTAAAAAAGCGAGCGACAATTTAAAGTGCGTGACACAACAACCTCTTGCCCCTCTTTGCGCCTTACGTCTTCCTTTTGCGCCTCCCGCGAGAACTCTTTCACGCTGGAGGCGCAAAGTCAGAACTTAAGGCGCGAAGGGTTGAGTGGTTGAGCATGGTTTGGAAATAAACTTTAAGTCGGACGCGTCGAACTTGAGGGAAGAGGTGGCGAAGATGTGGAAGCGTGTGCGAAAGAGCGTGGCCTTCGTGCTGGCGTTGTTTCTCTTGTCGGGGCAGTTGAATTGCCGTAATCCGTTTTCGAGTGGCGGCAGCGGCAGCGCGACGGGCAAGCCCGCGCCCCATTTTGAACCCGGCTTCAACCTCTTTAGCCCCGAACAGGACATCGAACTCGGCAAACGTTCGGCGCAACAGATCGCACAACAGATGCCGCTCCTGAACGACGAGCCAATCGTGACTTACGTGCGCGGCCTCGGCGCGAAACTCGCCGCTCACGCCTCCGGCCACAAGTTCCCCTACCAGTTCAACGTCGTCGCGACGAAAGAGTTGAACGCGTTCGCTTTGCCGGGCGGTTTCATCTTCGTCAACGCGGGCGCGATTGCGGCGGCAAAGAACGAAGGCGAACTCGCCGGAGTCATCGCGCACGAGATCACGCACGTCGCGCTGCGTCATGGGACGAATCAGGCGTCGAAAGCTTACATCGCGCAAAAGGGTCTAGGCGTCATCGGCGCGATCACGGGCGAGGATTCAGACCTCGGACAGGTCATCAACTCAATCGGCGGCGCGGGCGCGAACATGCTCTTTCTGCGCTTCGGGCGCACCGCCGAGCGGCAGGCCGACCTCGAAGGCGCGCGCATCATGGCCGAGTCCGGCTACGACCCGCGCGACATGGCTAACTTCTTCAAGACGCTTCAAGCCAAGAGCGGCCAACGCACGCCCGAATTTTTGAGCGACCATCCAGACCCCGGCAACCGCGTCGCCGCGATCACACAGGCGTTGCCGTCTCTGCGCGTGAGCGATAAGCCCGTGCACGACACGGAGGCTTTCAACGGAGTCAAAGCGCGTCTGGAAGGGCGACGCGCGGCAGGCTCGCTCGCCTCGACCGCCGAACCCGCGCGCACGGGGCCGAGCGACCCGACGAGCAACCGTTCGGGCGCGTCGCGTCCGGCACCGCCCGCGCCGTCGTTCCAACCTTTCCGCGCGGGCGACAACTCTTTCGCCTTCCAATATCCGGCGAACTGGGATGCTCTGAGCGCGGGCGACGACGGCGACGCGCAGATGATCTTCGCGCCCAAAGGCGCATACGGCAAACTCGGCGACGCGCTCGTCGTCACGCACGGCATCTTCATCGGCGCGGTCGCGCCCGCCGCAAACGATCTCGCACGCGCCAACGAAATCTACGTCCAACAGCAACTCGACATCAACGCAGACTTCCGCGTCGTACGGCAACCGCAGCGAATCAGCATCGGCGGGCGCGAAGGCTACGCCACGATGGTCGCGGGGCCGTCGGTCGTCACGGGCGTCACCGAAGTTGACATCATCTACACGACGGCCACCGCCGACGGGCGACTCTTCTACCTCATCACGATGGCTCCCGAAGACGAATTTGAATCCTATCAACCCGCCTTCCAACAGATCATCAACAGCCTCCAACTGGCTAGATGAGACGGCGAGACATGGAAAGGCGCGTGCAAGTTAAGTTCCAACTCGCACGCGCTTTTTCTATTCCAGCCGGTTCGATTAACGCCCGCTCGTGATCTCTTCGGCTAGTTTCTCTGCGCCGTAGAGTTTTCTCAGGGCTTCGATGATCGCCATGCTGTGGACGGCGACGGCGCGGCCTCCTTCTTCTTCGTCAACATAGACGTAGCGGTTCGGGAGCTTCTGGATGTTGCTGTCGAAATTCAGCCCGACGACTTCGGCGTTGCGGTTGATGACGGGCGAGCCGGAGTTGCCGCCGATGGTGTCGGCCGTGTAGACGAAGTTGAAGGGCGTGGAGAGGTCAATTTTGCTGCGCCCTTCTTTGTAGCGCGCGGGCAGATCGTAGGGCGGCTTTTCGGCGAAGCCTTCGGCGCGGTCGTAAAGACCGTAGAAGGTCGTCTTGAAGGGAACGAGCGTGGTGTCTTCGCCGTAGCCGAGCGCGCGCCCGTAGGAGAGGCGCAGGGTGAAAGTCGCATCCGGGTGGATGTTTTTGCCATAGACGGCGAAACGTGCGGCGGCGATCTTTTGTCCCGCGCTCGCATCAACGCTCAGGATGTTCTCTTCGTTCCACGCGCGCAGTTCGCGGTAGATGGGTTCGATGCGACGCGCGACGACGATTAAAGGATCGTCGGATTTGGCGATGGCGTCCGCGCCGCCTTCAAAGAGACTTTTGCGAAACGCGACATCGGCGAGTTTCGTTCCCGTGATGAGTTGCTTGGCGACGGCGGCGGGCGTCGAACCATTGAGCGTGGCGCGGATGAAGGGGTCGTCGTTGCCCAGAGTCTTCTGCGCTTCTTCGAGCCAGGCGGCGAGCGCGGTCTCTTCGAGGTCTGGATAGACGGGCGCGGGCGAGAAGAGATTCACTTTGAGCGCTTCGAGGCGCGCATCGCGAAATTCGTCGAAGCGCGTGGCGTTGGGCTTGCGTATCTCTTCGGCGTAGCGCACGAGGACGGAGGCGAGCGAGCCGAGACGCGAAGGCGAGAGGTTGGAGAAGGCGATGCGCTTGGCGTATTTCGGGAGAGCAGTGTAGGCCGTCGCCACCTGATCCCAGGCGGGCGCGTAAGCCTTCTGCCATTCGGGGTTGGCGGCAATCGCGGCGCGCAGGGCTTTCTCTTCGGCCTCCTTCTTGCCCATCAGGCGCGCGTTCAACAGTCCGGCCTGCTGGCTTTCGAGACGCTTGATCGAGTTTTCCAGCGAGCGACGCGTTGCGCCCGCGCGCCGTGCCTGTTCCGAGCCGAGAGCGGCGTAGCGATTGAGCGCGGCGCGACGCGAAGACCAGACCTGCATCTGCAAGGGGTTGCCGAGGTCGCGTTGAAACTGAAGCTGCGCGTTGGTCAAAAGGCGATTGGTCGAGCCGGGATTGCCGGAGAGCACGACGAACTCGCCGTCCGCGGGGCCTTTGGCCGACCACTTGAAGAAGTGCTCGGTCTTCGCGGGCTGGTCGTTTTCATAGACGCGCAGGAACGACACGTCCAAGTTGTAGCGCGGGTAAGTGAAGTTGTCGTAGTCGCCGCCGAAGAAAGCGATCTGTTCTTCGGGCGCGAAGACGAGCCGCAC
>DASYMM010000507.1:0-10116 GCA_036009085.1 Pyrinomonadaceae bacterium
CGCGCGGCGACGTGCGCGATCTCGTGCGCCATCACGCCCGCGATCTCCGCTTCGTTGTCGGCGGCGAGGAGCAAGCCCTTGTTGACGTAGAAGAAGCCGCCGGGCAGAGCGAAGGCGTTGACTTCGTCCGAATCAATGACCTTGATGGTGAAGGGAATCTTCGCGTCCGAGTGGAGCACGACGTTCTGGCCGACGCGGTTGACGTACTCGGTAATCACAGGGTCGTCAATGAACTTCGCCTGCCGGTCAACTTCCGCCGCGAGTTCGCGTCCGAAGGAGACCTCTTTCTCGATTGAACCGCTCATCGAGGCGATAAAGCCGCCGTTGATCTTGCGTTTGCCGATTTGGGCGGGGTCTTCGTCGGTGGAGAGCGGCTTGCCGATGTTCTTGGCAAGCTCCTGCTTCTGCTTGGCGACGGCGAGTGCGTCTTCTCTGTCCTGCTTCTCGGAGGCTTCTTTGGCCTTCCTTTCGGCTTCCTGCTGCTCGCTCTTCGAGGCTTGCTTCGGCTGCTGCGGCGCGGCCTGAAGCGCGAGCGTCGAGCCTCCGGCGAGCATCGCCCAGACGAGCGCGAGCGCCGTGATGGTGCGTGAAAGTTGGTTGAACATGGCGGAAAATCTCCAGAATTTCATCGAACAACTGTGGCCGCCGGGGAGGGTTTGCTCATCCCGTGGTCTCTTGGCCGAAGTCGCAAAGCGTGCTCTTGTGCGACGTGAAAGTTTACTGTGCGTCAGGGTCGCGCTTCCGGCCGCGAAGGTCGCCGCGCCTGCCAAAGCTTCGGTGAACAATGCCTGTGTCGGGCGTCAAAAGCGCGTGGAGCTTTGATGCACGCGGAAGCTCAACTGGTTTGCCGGGTGAGAGACAGGCGGCGCGCCTCCCGTCCGGCTGCCCTTTAAGCCTTCTGAATCCACCCGTCGAACGTTGGTTGCTTCGCTCGCGCCATTATAGCAGCGCGCGGGGAAAAATGTAGAGTTTGTGTCACGAGGCGCGGGCGAAAAGTATATTCGTTGCACCCGTTCGCGCGCGCGTGGTACAGTCAAAAGTGCCCTCCGCGATGCGCTCGGCGTCGCGGTCTTTTTGCCTCCTCTCTTCGCTATTTTCCCGACTCCAATCAGCGAATGAAACGAACACAGGATAAGATCAAGGATTTGGTCGAGCCGCAGGAGTTTGACGACGTGCGGGATTTTGCCGCCGACCCTGCCCGCGCGCTCGCCGCCTATCGCTTCACAGACGCCACTTCCGACCTCCTCGCACGCTGGCTCGACACGCTCGCAGACCTCCCACGCGGGCGCGGCGCGGCACACGCGCTCGCGGGGATGCGCGGCGTCGGCAAAAGCCACACGCTCGCCACCTTCGGCGCGCTCATCTCCGCCGCAGACGGGCACCCGCACGCGCAGATCACGGACGCGCACGTCGCCGCCAGCGCGCGTCGTCTCCTCGCACGCCGGCACCTCGTCGTCCGCGTCGCACGCGGCACGCGCCCGACGCTCCGGGACGAACTCGTCGAAGCGTTCATCGGCGCGTGCGGCGGGAGCGCGTCGGATTGGGCGGGCGACCCTGCCGGGTGGATCGCGCACGCCGCCGCGCGCACGCGCACGACGGCCACGCTCGTCATCATCGTGGATACGGCCTTCGGGCGCGAGGCTCGCGTCAAGCGCGACGACGGGCCGCTCCTGAGCGAACTCGCCACCGCCGCGCGCGAGGCCAACGCTTTCGTCGCGCTCGCCTTAGACGACGACATCGCGGGCGCAGAGGGCGTCAACGTCGCGCTCGCGCGCACCTTCCAGATAGATTATCTCGAACCCGAACATCTCTATCACGTCGCCAACATCTACGTCCTGCGCAAGAACGCCCCGGCGCGCGACGCTTTGCACGAAATATATCTTTCGCTGCGACAGTCCGTGCCGAACTTCAACTGGAGCGAGCCGCGCTTTGCCGCGCTCTATCCGGTTCACCCGCTCGTCGCGGACACGTCGGCCTCGGTGCGGCTCTACGCCCCGGCCTTCGCCTTCCTGCCCTTCGCCGCGCAGGCCGCGCGCAACGCCGTCAACCGCCCCGCGCTCTCGCTCATCCTGCTCGACGAAGTTTTCGACCACAGCGAACGCGACCTGCGCCGCTCGGACGACCTCAAAGACGCCTTCCGCGTCTACGACGAATTGGCGACGAAAGCCATCGCGCAGTTTCCGGCGATGCAACGCCTGCAAGTGCGTCTCGTCCTGAAAAGTCTCTTCATCCTCTCGCTCGACGGGCGCGGCGCGACGGCGCGCGACCTTTGCGCCGCGCTTTTGTTTCAAGACGAGCAATCGCTCGAAGCGGCCGTCGCACGCGTCGGGGAGACGCTCGAACGCCTGTGCGCGCACGCGCCGCGTGGCGGACTCTCGGCGCAGCCCGACGGCGAAGAGTTGCGCTACCGTTTTCAGGTCAACGCGGCGGCAGACTTCGATGCGGCGTTGGCTGCCGCGAGCGAGTCGGCCGCGATTGACGCGGCGGCGATCAAACGCCTGCTGCGGACGCTCCCCCGCGCGCGTTTTGAAGATTGGCCTTTCGGCGACGGCGAGACGGACGCGCACGACGACGAGCGTGAAGAACAGGCCGGCGCGGACTTTCAAGTCGGGTGGCGCGGCGCGCCGCGCGCGGGTCGGCTCACGCGGCACACATCTCACGGCGCGGACGCATTGCCGGAAGATGCGACAAGCGATGTCGGCAGCGATTTTACGGGCGTTGTCACGAGGGAGGTCAACGGCGATCTCGCGGGCGACGGGTACGACTGGGAACTGCTTGTGCTCGAAGCGTGCGCGGGCGACGCGGGCGAAAATATTCGCGCGCGCGGCGCGAACGCGAAACCGCCCGCGCCCGTCTCGGTCGTCTGGCAGCCCGCCGCGTGTTCCGCTGAAGAGTTGAGCCTCCTGCGTCGTCTGGTCGCGCTGCGGCGCGCGGATTCGTCGTTCGCGGAGTTTGGCGAGACCGCGCAGGCCGCCGCCAACTCGCTCACCGCGCAGGCCGAGCGCATCTGGTCGCGCCTCTACGTTGACGCGGGCGTGCTCCACATCGGCGGAGAGCGCATCGCCTTCACAGACGAAGCCCGCTCCGCCCAAACCTTCGCACACATGCTCTCGGACGCGCTCGCCGCGCGCTTCGACGCACACTTCCCGCAACACCCGCACTTCGACGCGTCGCCGACCGAACAGCAAACCGCACGTCTGGTTGACAACCTCTTCGGCGGCAGCAACGTCGCCGACGCGGACGTGCAGCAACTCGCGGAAACTTTCGCCGCCCCGCTCGGACTCGCCACGCGTCGCGGCGACATCTACATCCCCGAAACGGGCGACGCCGTGCTCAAGCAGCCCTGGGTGCGCGAAGTGCTCACGCTCGTTGACCGCGCGGGAAGCAAAGTCGTCCCGCTCGCCGAGGTGCATCGAGTCCTCCACGGCCAGCCTTACGGGTTGCTGCGCCAGACGCAGTATCTCGTGCTCGCCGCGCTCGTCGCGCAGCGTCGCCTCGAACTCTCGACCGCTGGTGACGACCGCATCACGCGCCGCACGCTCGGCGCGTCGATCAAGTGGGACGAGGTGGCCGGAGTCTGCCGCGCCGCGGAGATTCATCACAACGCGGAGGAGTTGACCATCTGGGCGCGGCTCCTGACGAACGACCCGACGCTTCCGTCAATCGCCGACGCCGCCGCGCGTGAGAGCGTGCGCGCCGCGCTGGGCGCGTGGCTTGAGGCGTGGCATGCGGAGACGGTCTTGCGCGAGTTCGACGCGCTGCCCGACACCGGACTCACGACGCGCGCGTGGGACTTGGCCGCCGCCGTGCGGCGCACGTTTGGCGCAGCCGCCGACGCCGTGGCCGACGCGCTCGCCGGAAACCTCTCGCTCGAAGAAGGCTTGCAGCGCGTTGCGGACATCTTCGGCGACGCGCCCGAACAACTCGCGCACCGCGCCGAACAACTCGCCGCCCTGCGCACCTACACCACGGGGATCGTGCGCCGCGAAAGAGCGCGCGCATATCTCTCAGCCGCCGAATTGACTTCGCTCGAAGTGATCGAAAGCGCGCGCCGCGAACTGCTGCTCATCGCAGAAGACCCGCACAGCCTCTTCGACCCGGCGCGCACCGAACGCTTTGAACTGCTCTGGCAGGAATTTCAAGCGCACTACATAGAGCACTACACGGACGCACACGCACGCGCCGTCGGCCACGCGCGCGACCGCACGAGTCTCGACGAGTTCACGCGCACCGCCGCGTGGCGCGACTTTGAATCGCTCGCCGGGTTGCCGTTCGTCGCGCCGCAACTATGGCAAGAGGCCGCGTCGCTCGTCGCCGAAGTGCGCAACGCGCGTTGCGAGATGCCGGTCGTCTCGGTGCTCGCGCGTCACCCGCGCTGCGCCTGCGGCTTTCGCCTCGCGCGCTCCGCACGGTTTCTCGAAGCCGCAACGATCCTCTCCGAGATGACGGAGCGCGGGCGCGCCGCCTATCGCCGCACGCTCGCGCTCTTTCACACGCATCTCACGTACGCTCTTAACGGACTCGCAGGCGAGGCGACCGACGCGTCGGTCGCCAGCCGCGCCTACGCGCTCGCGCACCTCTTCGTCCAAAGGCAGTCTCCCGCGCTTTTGACGCAGGCGGACGTGCGCCTCATCGCGCGCGCTTTGGAGCAGACGCCGCCCGCGCTGCCCTTCCGCGTCTCGTTGCCGGAAGGCGTGCGGCGCGGCCTCGTCACGCGCGAAGAACTTGCGGCGCGCTGGCAACAGTGGTTTGATGAACTCCCGCATGACGCGGCGCTCGTCGAAATCATGGTTGGGAACAGCAACAGCGATGCCGCCTGAGCAAAAGAACCGAAGCGCGAAGAAGTCAAAGACAGCGAACAGAAAGACGCCCGAAGCGACAGCGCAGAAAGCGACGACGCGAAACGTAACGACGCGTAAGACGACGACGCGAAAACTAACGACGCCGCAGGCAGCGTCGCGTAAGGCGACGGCGCAGCAAGCGACCGTGCAGCAAGCGAAGAAGCCGCGCGCTCGTTCCGCCTCACGCTCCGCTTCGTCAACCTCTGCTTCGACAACGCGCCCCGCCTCGTCAACGCTAACTGCTTTATCAACGCGCCCTGCTTCTTCAAAGCGACCGACTGTTGCCCTTGTCGGCGCGGGACGACTCGGCTCCGCGCTCGCGCTCGCGCTCAGTCAAAGCGGCTATCGCGTACTCGCTCTCGTCGCACGCCGCGCACAGCATGCACGCCGCGCCGCGTGCACACTCTCCCCCGAGCCGCTCGCGCTCGGCGCGACCGAACTCGACTCGCTTCCCGACACAGACCTGCTACTCATCACCACGCCCGACGACGAGATCGCCGGAGTCGCCGCGCATCTCGCGAGCGTCTTCGCGTCTCGCGACGCGAACGCATCGCCGCGACCGCAGCGTCGTCGTCCCGCGCGCGTCGCTTTGCACGCGAGCGGCGCGCTTGTGTCCGGCGCGCTCGCGCCGCTCGCCGCGCATGCTTTCAGTCTCGGTTCGCTCCACCCGCTCGTCTCGATCAGCGATACAGTAAGTGGCGCGTCGAATTTGCGCGGGGCTTTCTACTGTCTCGAAGGCGAGGCGCGCGCTCTCTCGGCGGCCAAAGAGATCGTGCGCGCGCTCGGCGGCCGGAGCTTCTCCATCGCCGCGCGCCACAAGCCGCTCTATCACGCGGCTGCCGTGATGTCTGCCGGTCATCTCGTCGCGCTCTTTTCGCTCGCGACCGGGATGCTCGCGCAATGCGGCCTCACCGAGCGTCAAGCGTCGCGCGTGCTCTTGCCGCTTGCCGGAAGCACGCTCGAAAATCTCTCACGCTCGAAGCTTCCCGCCGGCGCGCTGACCGGCCCCTTTGCGCGCGCCGATGTCGCCACCTTGCGCCGCCACCTCGCTGCGCTGCGCGGGTTCGACACGCGTGAGACGCTTCCGGTCTATGTCGCGCTCGGCCGGCACGCGCTTCGTCTTGCACGCGCACGCGGCGGCGATGCGGCGAGCCGCGCGGCTCTGGCCGAGATCGAAGCGTTGCTCGAAGAGGCGTCTTAACCCGAACGTTAGCGGCGTAAACATCAAACGCTCACGCCGCGTTTCAAGGACAAGACGCGCGACGCCTGTAAGATTGCTTGCGCGTCGCGCGCTTTTGGCGTTAGAGTTAGAAACATAAATTCCCTGACACGCTGCAACTTTGGAAAGGATTAGTCATAAGCCGCGATGCCTAATGCGCCGAACGTCAGTTACAGTTCGACCCTGCGTGTAAAACTATCAAGCCGCACCGGCACGCTCGGAGAGTTGACCACGGCTCTCGGACGCGCCGGAGCCGACATCGGCGCGATTGACATCGTCAACGCTTCGCGCGATGCGATCACGCGCGACATCACCTTCACGGCCTCTTCGAGCGAACACGTCACAGAGATCGTCGAAGCGGCGCGCGACATAGACGGCGTCGAAGTCGTCAACGTCTCCGACCGCACCTTTCTCCTGCACCTCGGCGGCAAGATCGAAGTCGTCTCGAAGACGCCCTTGAAGACGCGCAACGATCTCTCGATGGCCTACACGCCCGGCGTGGCGCGCGTCTGCGAGGCCATCCACCGCGACCCGGAAAAGGCTTTCACGCTCACCATCAAACGCAACACCGTCGCCGTCGTCACGGACGGAACAGCCGTCTTGGGATTAGGCGACATCGGCCCCGCCGCCGCGATGCCCGTCATGGAAGGCAAGGCGATGCTCTTTAAAGAGTTCGCGGGCGTTGACGCGTTTCCGATCTGTCTCTCGACGAAAGACCCGGACGAGATCGTCCGCACGATCAAGCTCATCTCGACCGCCTTTGGCGGCATCAACCTCGAAGACATCTCCGCGCCGCGCTGCTTCGAGATCGAAGAACGGCTCAAAGAGGAACTCGACATCCCGGTCTTTCACGACGACCAGCACGGCACGGCGGTCGTCGTCCTCGCCGCGCTCATCAACGCCGCGAAGTTGATCGGAAAGACGATGGGCGAGTTGAAAGTTGTCGTAAACGGCACGGGCGCGGCGGGCGTGGCCTGCACGAAGATCATCATGGCGGCAGGCGTCCAGAACATCATCGGCTGCGACCAGCACGGCATCCTTTACAAAGGCCGCCGCGAGCACATGAACTGGGTTAAGGAGTGGTACGCGGAGAACACCAACCCGGAAGGCGTGCGCGGCACGGTACACGATGCGATAGTCGGCGCGGATGTCTTCATGGGTTTGTCTGCGCCGGGCGTCATCAGCCGCGAAGACGTGCAGCGCATGAATGCGAAACCGATCATCTTCGCGATGGCGAACCCGACGCCGGAGATCATGCCCGAAGAGGTGGCCGACATCGTCTCGGTGATGGCGACGGGCAGGTCGGATTACCCGAACCAGATCAACAACGTGCTCTGCTTCCCCGGCATCTTCAAAGGCGCGCTCGCCTGCCGCGCCACGCGCATCAACGAAGAGATGAAACTCGCCGCCGCCAACGCCATCGCCGCGCTTATCTCCGAAGAAGAACTCCACCCCGAATACATCGTCCCCTCCGTCTTCGACAAACGCATCGCCGAAGCCGTCTCGCGCGAAGTCGAAGAAGCCGCCTACCGCACGGGCGTCGCACGGCGCGAACGCACCCAACCCGATCCGGTTTCCTGAACGCGGCAGCACGCCTTCACGACGAAACTCGCCACTAAGGCACAAAGTCACGAAGAGAACTTGTCGGTTTAACTTCGTGTCTTCGTGTCTTCGTGGTTGAGTTAAATCACTCTTACCAACTCGACAGGTCAGACGACGGTGCGACGCCGCTGTAGCGTCTGCGCGATGAGCGGGACGATGTGGCGCGGCACGGCGATGGCCTGTTTGATGTGGCGGGCGTGTGTGAAATGGCCTGCGACGTAGAGGCCGGGGACGTTGGTTTCGTAGGTGTCTGGATCATAGATGGGGACTTCGGCGAGTCCGGCGTTGACGAACTCGACTCCGGCGCGGCGCAGGAGCGTGTGGTCGGCGTCCGCGCCGATGAGGATGAAGACGGCATCGTTCGGAAGCGTGCGCGTCGAGCCGTCTTCCGTGTGGAGACGGACTTCGTGCGCGTTGATCTCTTCGAGTTGGGTGAAGAAGAGAAGCCGGAGTCGTCCTTCGGCGAGTTCGCGTTCGAGCGGGGTGCGAACCCAGTGTTTGATGGCGTTCATTTTGGGATCGCGTTGCTCCCAGTCGGCGCGCCAGATGGCGAGCGTGGTGCGCGCGCCTTCTTCGGAGAGGAAGAGCGCGGCCTCTGCGGCGGAGTTTCCCCCGCCGACGACCAAGACCTCTTTGCGCACGTAAGGATATGGCTCGACGAAGCGATGCCCGACCTTCGGGAGGTCTTCGCCGGGGACGTTTAAGCGACGCGGATAGGCCATCGCGCCCGTCACGACGAGCAGGCGCGAGGCCGTGTAAGTTGAGCGCGTGGTGCGAGCCGTAAACGCGCCTGTTGCCGTGTCGCGTTCAATCGCTTCCGCGGCTTCTTCGGTGTGGACGCGCAAGCGTTCGTCGAGCGCGAAGCGTACGTAGTGCGAGAGCAGTTCCTCGCGCGTCGGCTTCTCGCGGCAGGGACGCAAACTGCCTTCGCGCAGTTCCAATTCTTCGGGCGTGGAGAAGACCGTGCGCCCGACGGGGTAACGATAGATCGTGTCGGCGATCAGACCCTTTTCGATGACGAGATAGTTGAGACCCTCGCGCGCCGCCGCGTCCGCCGCGGACAACCCGGCGGGGCCTGCGCCGATAATCAGCAAGTCTAACTTTTCTTCGCGCGAACTCGACATTTGCATCAATACTCGCACGCGCCCGCGCCCGACGGCAACCCTCCGCCCGCCGCGTCGTTTCATCTTTCCCGTGCTCCTTCGTGCCTTAGTGGTGAATACTTCTGCTTCCAACTCATCACCGCAGACACAGAGCGTACAGAAGGAGGCACAGAGGAAAGCTGAGCCGGGGATGCTACTCGCCGGAGCCGTGCGTTTGCGCGCTCTCCGGCGCGGTCGTTATAATGCCTTCGTTTGAAACCACACGACACCATTCGACAGGGAGACTCCCGCGCCGTTAAGTTTACGGCGGAGAAACTGCGCGGCATCCTGCTGCCCTGCACGACGCCGTTCGACGCGAGCGGCCTCACGGACACGCGCGCCCTCGCCGCCAACATCGAGCGTTGGAACGAGACGGGCGCGAGCGGCTATGTCATCCTCGGTTCGACGGGCGAGCGCGTGCATCTGGACGACGACGAAGCTCTGGAAGTCGTCCGCACGGCGCGCGCCTGCGTGCCCGCGCAACTGGCCTTCGTCGTCGGCGTCGGCCAGCACGGCACGCGCGGGAGCATCGCCGAAGCGCGGCGCGCCGCAGAAGCGGGCGCAGACGCAGTGCTCGTCATCACGCCACATTTTTATCGAGGGCAGTTGACGCACGCCGCGCTCGCCACACACTACGAGACAATCGCAGACGCCTCGACGGTTCCGCTCGTGCTCTACAATATCCCGCAGAACACGGGCGTCGCTCTGTCGCCGGAGACGGTCGCGCGTCTCAGCGAGCACGAAAATATTATCGGCATCAAGGACAGTTCGGGCGACATGGTCAACTTTTTGGAGATGCTGCGGCTGCAATCCGAAGCCTTCGCAGTGCTCACCGGCCATGCCTCGCTGCTCTACGCGGCTTTGTCTGCGGGCGCGCAAGGGGCGATACTGGCTGCGGCGTGCGTCGCGCCGCGCGTCGCCGTGCAGATCGCACGGTTGGTTGCAGAGGGACGACACGAGGAGGCGCGCCAGTGGCAACGAGAGTTCATCCCGCTCGCACGCTGTGTCACGACGCGCTACGGCATCGGCGGTTTGAAATACGCGCTCGACCTCGCGGGCTACGCGGGCGGCGAAGTGCGCGCGCCGCTCCCCGCGCCCGACGAGACGGCGCGAGGCGAGATCGAGCGAACGCTGGCCGCGTGTCTTCCGTATGTGAAAGCAGTGACGAGTGACGGGTGACGAGTGACGAGAGAAGTAACTAAATCCCGAATCGTCAATCGTGAATCGTGAATCGTGAATAGATAAAACTTGCTTCTTCCATTTACGATTCACGATTCACGATTTACGGCTTTCCTGGCTCGTCACTCGTCAC
>DASYMM010000508.1:0-3438 GCA_036009085.1 Pyrinomonadaceae bacterium
GCAGACCTGTGATCGGGTCGAGCGTGCAGGTGTTGCAAGACTGCTGCGCGAACTCCTCCTGCGTCACCAAACGGTTGTCGCGCGCGAGCAAGGCGACATCGAACCCGCCGCTTGCCCCGATAGTGATTTGCGAGGCGAGGAACGGATTCTTTTCCAGCACCAGCCCGCTCAGGCTTCCGCGCAACCCGCCAAGTTGGCTGACGAGGAAGGGGAAGTCGGCTTGAAAATTGGTCGAGAAAACCTGATCCACGCCCTTGCGCAGATTGAAGGCCGTGCCGATGTCGGCGAAACCGGCGATGCTCACGGGGCCGAAGATCGGCACGCGATATTCGAAGTTGCCGAGCAACTGCGTGTCCGCGCCGATGGGCTGGAAGCCGCGCGACGGGTTGGCGATCACGTTTGCGCCGTTAGGCCCGGTGAACGTGCCGAGTTGCCGCGCGAGCGTCTGCAAACCGGCACTCTCGACGGGCACGGGCGTGTTGATCGAGTTCGTCGCCAGTACCACGTTTTGCGATGTGACGTATTGATCGATCGGCACGATGGGGCTGATCGAGCGCACGTTGTAGCCGCGAATGGTGAACTCGTCGCCGAGGAAGAAGCGTTCGTAGACGGGAATGCCCTGAATGAAGGAGAGCGAAGTGGTTTGCGCTTCCCTGATCTTGGCGCTCGTCGCAAAAGCCCCGACGTGGCCGACCAGCAGGCGGAAACCGAAGACGTGCGGGTTGTTCGAACGCTTGTTCCGCATGGGGATGAACTGCTGGTAAGTGAGGCTCGGCTGATACGTGCGCACGTCGCCGCCGAGTCCGGCGAAGGCGAGTTGGACGGC
This sequence comes from Pyrinomonadaceae bacterium, assembly GCA_036009085.1. Lineage (GTDB taxonomy): Bacteria > Acidobacteriota > Blastocatellia > Pyrinomonadales > Pyrinomonadaceae > JAIVJZ01. The sequence continues at coordinate 827 of DASYMM010000508.1, forward strand.
GATCTGCTTGCCGTTGATGGCGTCCACGCCGCGCACGTCGCGCGAGTCATAGACGACGCTCGGCGTGATGCGGCTGGTCAGGATGTTCGGCTGCCGGTAGATAACCGGGATGGCGTTCTGCTGGTTGTTCGGATCGGCGTTGACCGCAGGGTCTTGCACGCTCGTCCGCGAGAGCGAGTAGGAGAGGCCGATGCGCGTGGAGAGCGTAAAGGGTCTTTTCTTGTAAAACTCGGAGAGCGGCGCGGTGGCGAATAAACTCAAGCCCACGGTGCGCTGCGTAAAGAGGTTTTCGTCGCTCGTGCTCAGGAAGTCCAACTGCGAACCGGAGAGACCTTGCAAGGCGTCGAGATTCTGCGACAGGAAGGTGCCTTCGCCGAAGAACTTGAGCGATTGGACGAAGATCGAGAACCCGGCCGAGATCGGGCGGTTGCGAATCTGCGGCTCCGTGAACGAGAAGACGAACGACTGTTGACGATTGCCCGCAGCGAAGTTGAGCGACAAGCTCTCGCCGCGCCCCAGGAGGTTGTTGGTCGAATAATCGAGACCGAAGAACGAGCCGCCGATGCCGGACAGACCACCGTTGAAAGAGATCTGCTGGCGTCCGCGCTCCACCACTTTGACGTTCACGTCAACGAGTCCTTCTTCCTCGTTCTGGCGGAAGTCCACGTCGCGCTCCTTATCAACCGGGTCGAAGTAGCCGAGTTGGTTGAGACGCAAGACGGAATATTCCACGTAGGACTGGTTATAGATGTCGCCTTCGTTCAGGACGAACTCGCGGCGCAGAACGTTGTCGCGCGTAAACGTGTTGCCCGTGAATTCCAGACGACGCAGGGTGAACTGCTTGCCCTCGTCAATGGTGATGGTGTAATCGGCGATGCCTTCGTTGGGGTTCGCCGGATTGTCCTTGTAGGTCGGTTCGGGTTCCGCCGTGTACTGGATGAAGCCGTTGTTGCCATAGAGCTTCTTCAAGTCTTCGATGAGACCTTTGTAGATGCGTTCGCCGCTCGCCACGTCGCCCTGCTTCAAACCGATGACGGCGCGAATCACCTTCTCGTCAAAGATCGAGTTGCCTTCGATCTTGAGTTCGCCGAGGCGATAAATTTTGCCTTCGATGATGGGGATGGTGATACGCAGAGCTTCGTCCGTGGAAGAGAGGAGCGGGAGCGGGATGATCGGGAAACCCGTGCGGCGACGGCCTAAGCCTTCGATGCGCGGCTCGCCCGGTCGGCCTTGCAGGTAGCCTTTCGAGGCCATGTAGTTGCGGACGAGGCGCAGGTCAACGTCGAGTTTCTCGCGGTCGAGAATGTCCTGTCCTTTGAAACGCGTAATCAGCCCCGCCTCTTTGACGTACTTCATCGCGCCGCGCAGTTCGCCTTCTTTGAAGTTTTTGTTGCCTTCAAATTCGATCTCGACGACGCGCACGCGGTCGCCTTCTTTGATCTTGAAAGTGATGGCTGTGGACGTGGCCGACACCACTTCCTCTTCCACGTCAACCGTCGCGTTCGGATGACCTTTGGCCGAGAGCAGTTCTTTCAGGAGGCGTTTGGCGTTGTTGAGTTTGACGGGGTCGCTGATGTTCTCTTTCTGGATGCCGATGCGCCGCTCGCGGAAGGCTTTCAGGACTTCCGACTCGGTGACGCTCGACAAACCCTCGAACTGCAAGTCGCGTATGATCGGCAACTCTTTGACTTCAAAGATGACTTCGACGCCGCCGCGCGGCCCGTCCAAAGTCAGCACGCGCGATTCCGTCTTGCTGAAAAAGTTGAGGTCGAGCAGGGCTTTCAAGTCGCGCGCCACCTGAGCCTCGTTGAAGGCGTCGCCCGCGCGGGTCGTCACGTAATAGAGCAAGTCTTCGTCGCGGTTGCGGCGGTTGCCCTGAATATCCACGCTTTCGACGAGACGTTGACCGGCGGCGGCGGCGGGTGTGGCTTGCGGCTCCTGCGCACGCGCGCCCGTGGAGAAGGCGTTGAGTAAGAGCGTCGTTTGGCCGATAACGAGAGCGGCCAGAAGAAAGCGCCGCAGGGGCGCGTTAATTCGCATAATTGCTTTTTGCCTCAAAGCAGAAAAATACTTTGGGAAGTAGGAAAACGAATCCTTTTTTTGTGTCCCCGCCCCGGTCGCAAGCGGCATGTATTAAAAGACACGAAACGGGGTAGAGCCGAGAGCTTGATTCGGAGTGTTGGATTCAACTCCGCCGCCCCCAGTTGCCAGCCGTCGGGTCGAGCAAAGGCGCGCATTATACAGGGGGAAAGGGCTAAACAAAAGTCTGGAGTCTAAAGTCTGGAGTCCGAAGTCAAAAAAACACTAGGTTTTCCTGACTTTAGACTCCAGACTTTAGACTCCAGACTCGACCTAAGTTAGTGAATTAAAAGTTCGTCGCCCAGTTCTTCGACGCCCGCGAGCGGACGATGGAGGAGCACGCCGCCGTCTTCGTATACCTCGACGAGCGTGGCGCCGCCGAGTTCGCCCTGTATGAGGGCTTCGGAGAGCGGGTCTTCCACATATTTTTGGAGCGCGCGGCGCAAGGGGCGCGCGCCGTAAGTGCGGTCGGCGCAGGTTTTCTTCACGATCCAGTGCTTGGCCTCTTCCGTCAGGCGCACTTCCAGACCGCG
>DASYMM010000509.1:0-34617 GCA_036009085.1 Pyrinomonadaceae bacterium
CTCTGCGTTAACTCTGCGGCTTGGCTCTGCGTCTCTGCGGTAAAGGTTTTTATTCGTAGCTCAAAGCGTCAACCGCGTCTTGTCGCGCGGCGCGAAGGGCGGGGTAGAGCGCGCCGATGCTGCCGCCGACGACGCCGATGAGGAGCGAGAAGAGAACCCAGCGCGGCTCGATCTCGACGCTCAGGCTGCTGGCGCGCATCAAGGCGAAGCGCGCCGCGAAAGTTAGCGCGAGTCCGACGAGGACGCCGAGCACGCTCACCAGCAACGCTTCCTGCTCGATCACCCAGGCGATCATCGCGTTCGACATGCCGAGCGACTTGAGTATGCCGATCTGTCGCGTGCGCTCCGTGACGGTCGTGTACATCGCGAGCAGGATGACGAGCATGCTGATGGCCGCGGCGATGGCGACGATGACGCTGATGAAGACGTTGAGCGCGGGCACGCCCGAAGCGTACAACTCCGGTAGGTCGCGCGTGAAGATGATCTGGTCGTCGGGAAACGCCGCGTGGACGCGTTCGGCCACGGCGTCCTGCTCCGCCGGATTCGTGCAGGCGATGAGGATGCTCGAACAGTTTTCGACGCTCCCCACCTGTTCCTGCATCGTCGCGAGCGGAATCTTGATGCGCGCGCCGCCGGGCGGCTCGAAGATGCCGACGATGCGAAACGGGCGGTCGTAGAGTTGGATCGTGTCGCCGAGATGCGCCTTGCGCTGCTCGATCCAGATCGTGTCAACGATGGCCGCGTCGCCGCTTGGCGGGAGTCGCTCGCCTTCCACGAGCTTGAGACCGGCGAGCGTCGTGTAAGCGTCGAAGTCAATTCCGTCAACGAGGCGGACGCCGAAGCCCGTGTCGCTGCTGGCCGTCGTCTGGCCGAGCGGGACAGCCGCGCGCACGCCCTCGATGCGCGCCACTTCCGCCGCGTGCGCGACGGGCATGGCGAACGGCTGCGAGCCGCTCAAGCCCGTCGTCCCTGATGCGCGCAGCATGATCTCTGCGCCGACCCCGGCCTCGCGCCTGCCGCGTTCACGCAAAATTCCATGCGCCAACCCGACCGTGAAGACGATGAGCAGGACGCCGACGGCGATCCCTAAGATACTGACGAGCGTGCGCGCCGGGCGGTGTGCGATGTTGGAGAGAACAAGATTGTCCATAGCTTTTTGGAGACGTGGATGCCGGTCAATGACGCGTTGCGTCGCCGCGGGCAAGGTGCGCGTGACGAGCATCCAGAGGCCGATGCCCATCCAGAAGATCATTCCGGCCTTGCGCACGAGGCCGAGCGTCACGCCCGTCGCGGCGGCAAATCCGAGCGTGCGCAGGATGACCTCCGTGCCGCCTTCATAGACGCCGATGGTCGCGGGCACGAAGCCGAACACGAAGTTGATCACCTTCGTCAGCGATTCGATGATGTAAGGCGCTTCGATGCCGGGACGAAGGCCGAGCATGCGAAGCGTCAGGTAAACTTCAAAGACGCTCGACATGTGGGAGACGAGATCGAAGGCGACGATGGCGAAGAACGAGCCGCGATGGTGACGGTAAAAATCATAGACGTTCGCTTCGAGATCGTTGATGTGCTCGCTACGTTTGGCGAGGGCGCGCGGCTTGAAACCGAGGGCGGCGAGGCGTTCGATGAGCCAAGAGAGCGGCATGACGCGGCGCGAGGCGGCGAAGCCTACGGCGAGAAGCGTCAGCATGGAGAGCGTGGCGATGAGGAGCAGCGTGTAGTGCGCCGCTTCGGGCAAGTTGTAAGACGCGAGCATGACGCACGCGCCGCTCAGGATGAAGAGCGCGACCGACAGGTGGTAGAGCAGGTTGTCAACGACGAGCGCCTGCACGCCCGTCACGAGCGGGACGCGCTTTTTGAGGAGCGCGGCCTTCGTCGCTTCGCCGAGAATCGGCCCGGTGAAGGTGAGAAACGAGATCGCTTCGCCGCCGAGACGCGTCGTGAACGCCTGCCAGAGATTGAAGCGGCGATGCTCGGGCGGGACGGCGAGGCGCATCGAGACGGCGCGAAAAAAATGGCGCAGGCCGCTGATGCCGATCAGGATAAAGAAGCCGAGGCCGATTTGCGCGAGCGCGTCGAAGATGGACTGCACGCCGACGCGGCGTATGACGTAGACGAGCAGCACGAGGCCGAGCGCGAAGGCCACGAGTTGCAGCCAGATCATCGAACTGCCACGCCGCGCGTTTTCTTCCGTGGCTTCAACTCCAAGTTCGCCCGCTCCGTCGCCCGTCGCCGTCGTCCCTGCGGGTCTCACTTTTTCGTCGAGCGAGATCACGGCGAGACCTCCGCCTTCGTTCTTCCGTTGGCTCCCGGCGTGTCGGTCGAGGCTTGCGCGGGCTTTGCGTTCGGGTCGAATAGCTCGTTGATGATGCGTCCGGGATAGGGGCGCGCGGGCAGCGCGTCGAAGCGTGCGGGCGTGAACTCTTGCGCGGGGCGCGCGAGTTGATTGGTGAGAGCTAAAATTGTCGGCACGAAACTCAAACTATCATAAGGCTCGCGTATCACCAACGCGCGGGGGATGCGCGTGCGCTCGCCGCCCGCGAGCATGAGCGTGGAGTGTGTGGAGATGCGGAAGAACGAGCCGTGATTGCCACCGGGGTTGAAGCCGCGCACGTCGAAGTTCCAATGGTTGTTGGCGAGGATCAAAAGGTCTGTTTCGACGAGCACGCGCTGGCGATGACGAAAGCGGCGTATGAGTTGTTCGTCCGTGGAGAGGCCGGGCACATCGGCTTCCATCGCGGGTGTGAGATGTCGCCCTAACTGTTCTTGCAGCCCGATGAGTCCGTTCGAGTAGATCGTCAGGTGGAGCGCGCGGAGCCAATCGAGATCGCCGTGCCAGCGGTCGAGCCAATCTTCGCGTCGTTCGTTCGAGGGCAGGGAGAGGCGCGCGTCCTCGTAAATTTTCAAGGGCAGCCCGGCGCGCAGAGGGATGCGCTCGTACTGGATTGTGCCGTCGGCGCGTTGCTGCAAGCGTGCGACGGGCACGTAGCGCAACTGCAATCCGCCGCCGCGCTCGTGGCGCGCGAGAATCAACGCTTGATTGTCTTCGCCGTGATAGAGCCAGACGGCCTCGTCCGCGCGAAACTCCTTGCCGTGGGCATCGAACAAGGCTTCAGCCGGAACGCGCACCGCGACGAAATCCACCGGATGACTGTCAACGCCGGGTTGCACGTTGTTGCGCACTGCCGTTTCACACAGCAACGCGAAGTAGTTGACGCGTGCAAAACTCTTTTCGCGGTCGAGCGAGCCATCGGGCGCGAGCGTGAGTCCGCCGGGTTGGAGTCCGATTGTGTAGTTTTGCAGTTCGCGGATCGTGTTCTGCTCGCCCATCGCGTTCTTGGCGATGATGTCGGGGATGCGCAGGCGCGCGGCGTCGAACGTTTCGCGCCGGAGCGAGAGAAGATTCGAGAGCGTGGCGGCATACTCTGTGTACTTGCGTTCGTCGGTTGCCCACGAATCGGCGCGGGCGTTGATGCGGCGGGCTTCCTGATCGCGCCCTGCGTCCGAGTCGGCCTGCGTCCACTTCTTCGGCTGCGCGGCGGCGAGCGCGCGTTCGCGTTCGACGAGACGACGGAGCGCGCCGAGTTCTTCCTGCAAATTCGTGTGTAGCTTCTGCCAATCGGCTCTGTGTTCTTCGATGAGCGCAAAGAAAGCTTCGGTCGCGGCGCGCGTGGTGGCGGGCGAAAGTTTCTTGCTTTGCAGTTCGGCGAGCAGGATGTGCAGCGCGTTGAGGTCGCTGTTGCGCAGGTGGATGGAGGCGCGTTCGTTGCCGTCGAAATCCACGAGCGCGGTCGGGTAAGCGGTGCTCTGGCCTTTGAGGTAGTAAGAATCCTCCGTCGTCGTCGTGATCAGAGGCACGAGCGGGTAGATGCTTTTGAGCGCGTAATCGCTCATCAGACGCCGCTTCGTGATGACGTGATGACCGCCGCCCGCGCGGCTCGCCAACAGCTTGACGAGATTGAAGCCCTGACTATAGATGCGCTCGTCCGTGTTCGTCCCGTGATCGGAGACGACGACGAGCGCGGTTTCCGCAGCCTGCGGCGTTTGCTGGATGGTCGTCCAGATGCGCCCGATGATCCCGTCGAGTTCCTGCAAGGAGACGAGGTGCGTTTCGCGGTCGCGGTTATGATGCGTCGAGTGGTCGAACTCGGTCGTGTAGAAATCGAGATAGCGTATGCGCGGGTCTTTCAGCTTCTCCAACACTTCGCGCTCAAGCTGCTCCATCACGATGTTGCGGCCTTCAAATTCCACCAGCCACTCGTCGAACAACTCGCGCGGCGTGCGCGTCAGGAAACGGTTTTTGAGTCCGCGTTCGAGCGTCGTCCAACGCGTGCCGCGCTGGTAGAGTTGAAAGCTGATGTGGCGTTCGTCGTAAGGGTAAGAATCCACGAGGAGCGGGATGCCGAGTTCGTCCATGAGTTCGGGACCGGGCATGTCCACGCGCACCTTGCCCGCCGTGCCGAGCCAGAAGGGAATGAAGTTCAGATAATCGTATGAGTGAAGCGTGAGGCGGTCGAACTCGACGTTGCCTTTAACCTGCGCGTGTTGCCCCGTATCGAGGAGCGCCCAGGAAGGCGCGGAGAGGCTCATCCCGCGCACGTAAAAATTTTCGAGGCGCGTGCCGCGCTCATAAAAAATGTGCTCGAACCACGGCAGCAAACTTTTACCCGTGCGCGGGTCGCGCTCGCGCACAAAACGCTCAACCATGTCCTGCGACAGGCCGTCAACTTTAACCAAGACCAGACGACGCGCTTGCGCGAAAGACGTTCCGGCTGCGAGCAGGAGACACACGCACGCGACGAGCATGAAAGCGCGGCGTTTCATTGTGTGTCTCTTATGCATCGTCACTGTCACAGTCCTCGTCACAGTCCTCGTCACTGTCCTTCCATCACCGAGATGGTGGCGATGATTCTGGCATCGTTCGTGGAAATGCGTTGCGATTCGCGCGTGGCCTGCCGTAGATATTGCGCGCTCAGTGCGCGCCAGCGCGCGTCTGCGGCTTCGTCGCGGTAGATACGGACGAGCGTGTTCTTGGCCGTCTCGTTGTTGATGCGATAGAGGCTTGAGAGACAGAGCCGCTGCGTCTCTTCATCTTTCGTGTGTGCGAAGATGCGTCCGATGGCTTCGGCAGTCTTGCCGTCGGCGCGTGCGCCGTGCTCGTTGACGTAGGAGAGCGAGCGGCGCACGTCTTCGATGTTCCATTGCACTTCAACCTCCGCGCTCGAACGCGCCACCTCGCGCAAAAATTGACGATGGTACGAAAGCTTGCGCGCCGCATTGAGCGTGGCGATCTGCTTTTCGGGCGCGCCTCCTTCGCAGTGCGCGTAGAGACCGAAACTCGCAACGCTCGCGACGCGCAGGAGAATTTGTTCGGGGCGCGAATGCACGAGCGGCGTCAACTCGGAGCGACGGTCGCGTGCGAGTTTGGCGTCGAGTCCCTTGTCGGGGCGGCGCGCGTAATCGAGAAGCGCGGCGTATTGCGTGCGCGCGAGACGCGCTTCGGCGTCCATGTCGTTTTCGAGCGGGTTGAGCGAGACGCGTTCGAGGCGTTGCGCCAGCTCTGCGCGAAGTTCCGGGTCGAGCGAGGCGTCGAGCGCGAGCAACAATTTCAGTTGCGAATAGGCGCGCAGGCGCGAAGGCTGGTTGACATCCATCCCGCGCCGGTCGGCGACGTAATCGAAGACGGCGCGACCGAGAAAGAACGGCAAGTCGAGATGCGTCAGGCTGACGGTGGCGCGCGCCACATCCCGCAGGACGCGCTGCGACATCTCGCGCGTCTTCGGATTCAGAGTGTCGCGGAAGTCCACAAGCATGATCGGAATCTTCGGATGATCAAGCCCGTAGAGCGCGAGCGGGATCATTTCGACGGCGCGTGCGCCCGGAGTGTCCGCCGTCACGCGGCGATTTTCCGCGTCGAAGTAACGCGTCTCCGTGTAGCCGTGCCAGCGTTGCAGGCGTTTGTCGCCGAAAGGGTTCGAGATGTTGAGAAAGCGTTTGTCGAAGCGTCGCGCGCGTTGTGCTTCCACGTCGGCGCGTGCGATCCAGAGGAGCGCGTGCGTGGTGTTGCCGTCGGGCAGGTCGAGCGGCTCGAAGTATAAGCCTTCGGCTTCGGCGCGCTGGCGCAGGAGTTCCCAGTTGTGGCCGCGCGTGTCGAGCCATTGCGAGGTCTGCTTTTCATAGACGCGCCCCAGATAGAGATCGTCTATGAGGCCGCCGAAAGTTTTTTGCGACAACATCAGACGCGCCTGTATCTCCTTCAACTCGTGCGGCGCGAAGACGGACCCCGCGCCCGACTCCGACTGGTAAAGCGTGAGCACGGCGAGCGCGCGGATGATGTGCGCCTTGCGATAGTCGTCCGCGTTGCGGCGATAGGCGTGCGTGGTGGCTTTCACCGTCAGGCTGTAAGGATTGAAGACGAGCGTTTGCAGCGCGTTCCAGAAGACCCTGTGCCACACCTCGCGCTCTGTCCCTGCGAGATCGATGATGTGCGGCGGCGCGTCCGTGCTCGCGCGCTTGTTGTTTCCGATGCGGCTGTAGAGAAAAGGCACGGCGGAAGCGGCGCGCTGTTTGACGGAGGGGCGCGTGTAGGTGTGCATCCAGACGTAGCGCAGGCGGTCGTTTTCAGGCGCGTCGTCGCCGAGCGTGTCGCGCAGGATGCTGACGAGCGGCACGTCTCCATCCTTGTCGTGCCGGAGTCCGTCGAGACTGCCGAAGACGGTGAGGAGTTCCGCGCCGCCTGCGACGGGCGTGCGTTCGAGACGAAAGCCCGGCGGCGGCAGTTGCGTGGGAGCGGAATCGGAAGCGGCAGGGACGGTGAGACTTTGCGCGGCGACCGAAGGAGATGCGCCGGGCAGAAGGAGAAAAAGCGCGAACATGATCGAGGCAAATCGCCGCGCTTCAGCGTTCGAGAACAGGTGTTTCATCCCTTCGTGCGTTTCCCGCCTTTGTTCACAAATCCGCTCCTTCTGGAGCAAATGAACTGCGCCCGTCCGGCGCACACAGTATTTACCCGCTGCTTTTGCTTTCGTCAAACGACGAGCGTTGTACTTCGCAAAAATTAGTGGCAACCGGTGTGCCGTGAACTTGGGAGAGAAACCCGGCAGATTATCCACGCTGCATTATTGACGCACGGGCGACGCCAAACGTTTACAGGCGATGCGCGCAAAATTTGCCCTCCGAAGCTTTTTCGTCGGGCGTTCGTCGCCATGTTTCAACCTCAACGCCCGTTAACTTCGGCGACGACGCGCAACGCTGTCTCGTCCAACACGTAGATGCGCGTTGACGGGACGACGCCGAGCGAAAGGCTGGCGACGGGTTGGCTCGTCGCTTCAAGTTTCGAGATAAGAGCGTCGTTGCTGAAATAACGACGCCCGCGCTGGACGACGATGATGTCGCCCGTCGTTAAATTTTGCAGAGCCGCGCGGTCGGAGAGCGAAATCGAGACGAGGTCGGTTCTTCCGGCACGCGCGGCGTAATGGGCTAAGAGTTCGGGCGCTTCGGTGGCGACGCGCGCTCCCGGTCGCGCGAGCGCGGCGATGCGTCGCGCGGTCTCGCTCATGCTCGCGTCGTAAAATTCGTCGTGCGGAAAATAACTTCCGGCGCGCGCGTCTCCGCCGCCGAGCGCGTTCGTGTAGAGACGATAATGCGGCATCGCGCTCGCCGAGGCGTAAGCCGAAAAGGCTATGAAGAGCAAGGCGACGCCCGCCTGCGCGTAGCCTCTCAAAGTTTCACTCGATGCGATGCGTTGAAAAATTCGGGCGAGCCAAAGCCCTGCGGCGTTGATGCCGATGGCCGCCACAATCAGCACGACGGGCAGAGCCATCGTGAAATAGCGCGTGAATTTACCGCCGAGCAGAGGGAAGGGAAAGAACCAGAAGAAGAGCCAGAAGAAGACGAAATAGCGACCGTCGCCGAGTCGCTTCGAGAGCAACAGCGGCAGCCCGACGAGGAACGCCGCCAAGACGGTCAGAGGAAGTTTGAAGGCCATGAACGCATAGTAGAAATACCACGGCGAGCCTTTGAACCAGAGCGTCATCTGGTTGCGATAGAGTTGTCCCATAAACTCGTAGCCGTCGTGGCCGATGCGTTGCTCGCCCGCGAAGATACGCATCTCGCGCCAGGTGCCGGGCAGCAGGATCGTGGGATTGCAGACGAGAAAGGCCGCGCCCATGACGGCGAAAAAGATCAGCCACTTGCGTTTGCCCATGCGCCAGCGCGTCGCGGGGATGCCCTGAAAAATATAGTAGTACGCGCCGCTGATGGCGATCAGGTGCGGCATGTATTTCGACGCGAGCATCGCGCCGAAACAGGCGGCGGTCGTCCAGTAATACTTTTCCGGGCGCGCTTCGCCCTGTTCGGCCACGCGTTGGCCGCGCAGCCAGAAGACGTTTGCCAGCAGGAAGAAGAAGAGCAGGAAACCGTCTTCCTTGGCGATGCGGTTAAAGCCGATCCCCGCCGGGTCGAACGCCCACAACGCCGCCGCGATCAAACCCGTCGCCGTGCCGAACAACTCCGAGACGACCAGATAGATCAGGAGCGACGTGAACGCGCCCACAAGCGCGGCGGGCAGACGCAGAGCAGTCTCTTCCGACATGCGAAGCGCGGGGCGACTCGCGGCCATGCCCGCTTCGTTCCACCATTCGGAGGCGACGATGCTCGTCGTCATCAAAGCCTTCATCAAAAACGGATGCTCGCCGTTGGTCGAAGTCAGACCTTTGGTGCGGTATTCGGCGACGGCGCGTAGTTTGTTCAACTCGTCTTCGCTCAAACCTTCCGCGCCGAGGCCGCTCGCGCGAAAGCCGAAGCCCGCCGCCACGATAAGCGTGAGCGCGGCGACGACGAGGGCGCGGCTGAGCGTCCGCACGCTCTGGCCTGTGTAGTGTGCGGGTCTGATGTTCGCCGTAACGGCGGTGGCGGCAGTGGTCGCGGACAAAAGTTTAATCGAACTCCAAAAGTGAAAATTGCGCAGCCAATAGCTAGACCAACAAGCGACGCCGCACGCGCTGTCGCACAAAAGGCGAAAGATTACTGCGCTCTGCGCGGCTCTGTCAAAAATGCGCGCACGCCGGAGTTTATGAGCGGTGCGCGCTCCCCGCTTCGTCGTTAGGACACTTTCTCGATTGTCACTTTAGCGCGGTTGATTCTGCGTCGCGTTTGCCGGGCGCGCATCTTTGACGGCGGCTTCGGTCGTCGCTGTGTTCTCCGTGGGCGGCGCGGCGGGTTTCCATCCGGCGCGTTCGAGGAGCGGCACGGCGAAGCGCACGGGCACGGCGAAATTCGCATCCGGCAAGCCTTCAAAGATGCCGAAGTTGACGCCGATGACGCGCCCCGATTGCCCGAAGAGTGGCGCGCCCGAACCGCCCTCGGCGGTGCGCGCGTCGTAAATTACGCGGCGCGTCTGCGAGTCTGTGATGTGCCCCTGCGTCGTGAACGGTTTGATCAAGTTGCGCTCGGCGAGATGATTGACGAGCACATCAATTGACGAGCCGAAACGCTGGCGGATGGCGTTGGCCTCTTCGTCCGGCAGCGAGACGAGGATGCGATCCGGCCCCGAAGGATAGCCCATCATGATGACGGCTTTGCCGACGCCCGCCGCATCCGAATTGTCGTCAATCGGGAGCACCGGGATGTCGTTCGGGTTTGCGCCCGTGTCGAACCAGAGGACGGCCAGATCGTCGCGCGTGGAAGTTTGTCTGAACTTCAAAGGATAGGCTTGCCGGTGGCCGGGAAAGTAGGCCAGCAATTTCGTCAGGCGCGGCTTGCCGCTCACCGTGCTGCTCAAGACCATCGAGCGTTCGTCGGCGATCCACGGTTCGACGCCGACGTGCCGGTTCGTCAACACGTAGCCCGAGCCGACGTGAAAGCCGGAGCCGACGTAAGGAAACTCCGCAATCGCGCCCGTACCGTCCGGCGTCAAAGACTCGCTCTGCGCGCCGCCTTCCGCGCCTTCCGCCGTCTCGTCCGCTTCCGTCGCAGCCTCTTGCCGCTGCGGGTAACGAAGCGGGCGGCCTGTGCCGTTTTCCACAAAGATGTAGGTGCCGGAGATGAGACACACGCCGTCGCCGTATTCGCTACGCAGTTTGGGCGCGAGCGAGAGGCTGTTGATGATGTCTTTGTTGGAGCGGTTAACTTCCTCGAATTGATTCTGCGATTCGCCGACCTTCTGATTCAGGCGCGCGATCTGCGCGTTCTGTTCCTCGATGTGGCGGCGGCTCTGCTTCAACTCTTTGAAACCCGCGAAGCCGAAATAGAAGAACCCGCCGACGATGGCGACGACGATGACGAGCGCGATCAGTTTCGTGCTCAAATTGATCTCGCGTATGAGTTCGCGCGTGAACTCGCGCAGGAAGACTTTGGCATCGTCGCGTCGCGCGGTGGCCGCCGATTCGATGGCCGCGTTTTCGATGAAGGGCGCGACGCGGACATCCGGGCGGCTATTCGCGACGAGCGCGGGCGGCTGCGCGACGGGAAAGAACTGGAGCACGAAATCCGTCTCGGGGATGCGCACCATGTCGCCGTCGGCGATTGACGCGCCGGGAGCGAGGGGTTGGCCGTTGTGCGTGAGGCGAAGCGAGCGGTCGAAGTCGCCGATGCGGTAGTGGCCGTTGGTGCGTTGGAGTTCGAGCAGGAAGCCGTCGGCGTGCGGGATGCTGCCGGGCTGAAAGCGCAACTCGCAGTCCGCGTCGGAGCCGATGCGGATACGCTCGTGCATCAGCACTTCCGTATGCCGCTCTGTCCCGAACTCTAGGTGAACAACCAGACCACTCGCCATATTGCTGAAACTCAATGCATCCCTGCTGCTGCCGTCGCTCTTAATCGAAGAGGCGACCGCGACGCGACCGCCTCTTGCTTTCTGCGGTCATTCTGCGCGCAGTCGCCAACGCCGCTTATTTTATACTAAGATTAACCATACGGGCAAAAATTAGCCATTTCATTTCAACCGGGGCGAGGCAAGATAAAGCTGTAGCTTGCGCCCGCCACGGGAATATTCAAGGATTGGCGGTCGCGCAAAATTTCGGGCGACCGCTCTCGTTTGTGAGTCGAGCCATTATGAGTGAGTTATCTTTCATCGAAGACAAAGAGCAGGTGTGCGCGCTCGCGCCCGTCGCTTATGCGCCGATCCGCCTGCATGTGTTGGTGTGCAGCGGAAAGTCCTGCACGAACGTCGGCAGCGCGGAAGTGAAAGAAGCCTTCGAGCGCGAACTCAAAGCGCGCGAACTGCTGTTTGGGAAAGCCAAGAAGGGCAAGAACCCGCAGGGCAGCATCGTCTTGACCGAATGCGCTTCGGTCGGCTTCTGCGCGGTCGGCGCGGCGGTGATGGTTTATCCCGACGGCGTGTGGTACGCGCAGGTGCGCGCGTCTGACGTGCCGGAGATCGTGGAAGAACATCTCGTCGGCGGGCGTGTCGTCGAACGTCTCGCGCTGCTCAAACTGCCAGCCGCTAAAAGCGCGGAAGCCGCCTGACGCACTCGCGGCGCAAGAGGTTTCAGTAAAAACAAAATCGCACGCCGACTCGTAAACTAGAGACACGCGGAGGCAAGCTGAATCGTCGTCCTGACGCGTCTTTGTGAGTGCAACAGTCCGCGTGTGGCCGCGCATCCAAAGGGGCAGAGACGCGCTTGCCGTCGGTTAATCGGCCTACACTTCATTTCGGGAGTCAACAAGTTATGTTTCGTCTTTCTCAAAAAGTTCTGCGAATTACTCTCTACGCGCTCGTCGCGCTGCTGTTTGCGCCGCAAACGCTACGGGCGCAGACGAAAGTGCCGCGCCTCGATTATAAAGAGCGCGTGCTCTCGAACGGCCTGCGCGTGTTGAGCGCGGTGGACAAATCCAGCCCGACCGTGGCGATTCAGGTCTGGTACAAAGTCGGCTCGAAGGACGACCCCGAAGGCCGCAGCGGCTTCGCCCACCTCTTCGAGCACATCATGTTCAAGAGCACGAAGAACATGAAATCCGAAATGATGGATCGCCTGACCGAAGACGTGGGCGGCATGAACAACGCGAGCACCGCCGACGACGTGACGATCTACTACGAGGTTGTGCCGTCCAATTATTTGGAGACGCTCCTGTGGGCCGAGGCCGACCGCCTGGCGACGCTCAACGTGGACGAACCGAACTTCAAATCCGAGCGCGACGTGGTGAAAGAAGAATACCGCGAGCGCGTGGACGCCAATCCCTTCGGCAAACTCTTCTACATTTTGATGCAGGAGAAATCCTTCGCCAAGCATCCTTACCGCCGCCCCGGCATCGGCAGCATCGCAGACTTGGACGCCGCCGCCATCGCCGACGTGCGCGCCTTCCATTCGACTTTTTATCGCCCTGACAACGCCACGCTCGTCGTCGTCGGCGACTTCGACCAGAAGCAGTTCGACGCGTGGATTGATAAATACTTCGCGGGCATCCCGAAGCCGAACAAGCCTCTGCCGCGCGTGACAGTGAAAGAGCCGGAGCGCACGGGCGAGCAGCGCATCGTGGAGTTTGCGCCGAACGTGCCGCTGCCCGCCGTCGCCTTCTCGTTCCTCGCGCCGCCGAAGGCGAGCGAGGATTCGGACGCGTTGCGCGTCGCCGAGTCAATTTTGTCGTCGGGCGAATCGTCGCGCCTCTATCGCGCGCTCGTCTACGAGCAACAGGTGGCGGCGCAGGTGAGCGCGGGCACGGACTTGCGCGAAGACGTGAGCCTCTTCCAGTTCATCGCCATCGTCGCGGGCGGCAAGAAACCGGACGACGCCGAACGCGCGCTCTTAGCTGAAATTAAGAAGATGCAGGACGCGCCCGTCTCCGCGGCGGAGCTTGAGAAGGCCAAGAACCAGATCATCACCGGACAACTTCGCGAACGCGAAACCAACAACGGCAAGGCGCTCGCGCTCGGCGACGCGGCTGTCCTCCTCGGCGATCCGAACCGCGCCAACACGGACATCGAACGTCTCTCCAAAGTGTCTGCGGCAGACGTGCAACGCGTGATGAAAAAATATCTGACGGACACGAATCGTCTCGTGATCTACTACCTGCCCGAATCGCTCCGCCCCGCGAAGCCTGCGGCGGAGAAGACCGGACAGACGAGCGGGCAGGCGAGCGGGCAGGCGAGCGGGCAGGCAAAAGCGCGCGAAGTCGGGGGAGGAAAATAAGATGAACAACAGCAGGGAACTTTCGCGTCGCACCTTAAAACTACTCGGGTTCGCAGTCTTGTTTGCGACTTTGTTTGCGGCGTTTTCGTCCGTCACAACTCAGGCGCAGGAGACAACAGCAGCGACGGCACAGGCGACGCCCCCGCCGCCCGCCGCGCCGCGCAGCGTCACCGTGCCGAAGCCCGTGGAGCGAACTTTGCCGAACGGCCTGCGCGTCGTCGTCATCGAGCGGAGCAACATGCCGCTCGTCTCCGCTTCGTTTGTCGTCAAGAACGGCGGCGAAGTTGACCCCGCGCAACTGGCCGGAGTCGCAGACCTCACCGCGTCGCTTCTGACGAAGGGGACGGCCACGCGCACCGCGCCGCAGATCGCCGAAGCCATCGAAGCACTCGGCGGCTCGATCCAGTCGGGCGCGCGTTGGGACGCCTCGACGGCGAGCGTCGGCGTGATGGCTTCAAGCATCAGCCCCGCGATGGAGATACTCGCGGATGTCGTGCGTCGCCCGACGTTCAAGGATGAAGAGATCGAGCGTCTGCGCCAGCAGTATCTAGATGATCTCACGGTCGCGCTCGGCCAGCCCGGTTCCATCGCGCGCTATGTCGCTTCGCGCGTCGTCTTCGGCGATGCGCCTTACGGACATCCTCTGTCGGGCACGCCCGAATCAATCGCGCGCATCAAACGCGAAGACATCGTGCGTTTGCACGCAACCTACTATCGCCCAGACAACGCCATCCTTGTGATCGGCGGCGACACACGCCCCGAAGAAGCCTTCAAGACCGCCGAACGCTTCTTCGGCGACTGGCAGAAACCCTCTGCGCCGCTGCCCACACCATCCGCGAAAACTGCGGACGCCGCGACGGGCGGGACAACCGCGCAGCCCCGCATCGTCGTCATAGACAAACCCGACGCGGGACAGGCCGCAGTGCTCGTCGCACGTATGGGGATTCGTCGCACCGACCCGGAATTCTTTCGCGGCATCGTCGCCAACTCTGTGCTGAGCGGTTATTCCGGTCGGCTCAATCAGGAAATCCGCATCAAGCGTGGCCTGAGTTACGGCGCGCGGAGCGCGCTTGAGTCGCGGCGCGAAGTGGGGCCTTTCACGGCGGAGGCGCAGACGAAAAACGAATCGGGCGCGGTGGTCGCAGGTCTCCTGCTCGGCGAACTCAACCGTCTCGCCAACGGCGAACTGCCCGACGCGGAATTGACGCCGCGCAAGGCCGTGCTCATCGGCGGCTTCGCGCGCAATCTGGAAACCGCCGACGGTCTGGTCGCGCAGGTCGCCAACCTCGCGCTCTACGGCCTGAACTTCGACGAGATCAACAGCTACATCAACAACGTGCAAACCATCACGGCCAAAGACGTGCAGGGCTTCGCCGGCACGCGGCTCGACTCGAAGGCGGCGAACGTCATTATCGTCGGCGACGCGAAGAAGTTTCTCCCCGAACTGCAAAAGCAATACAAAAACGTCGAAGTGATCCCCGTCGCCGACCTCGACCTCAACATCGCGCAACTGCGAAAACCGAAATAGCTTCGGCGCGAGTTCTTTTATAGACTCACACACGGTTACTGATGAAAACTTTCACCGCAGAGACACAGAGCCAAGCCGCAGAGTTCACACAGAGAGTTGAATTTCTAACTCTCTGCGCTGCCTCTGCGTGAACTCTGCGGCTCTGCGGCGAATGCTTTTTTTGAAACTCTCCTCAAATTAACGCCGGTCGTCTCTCCCGTCTCAGCCAAAGACACAGAGGAGTTCGCCATGTCATCCAAATTTACCTTCAAGCCAGCCGCGCTTTTAAGTTGCGCGTTCATCATCCTGTTAGCTTTCAACGCGAACGCGCAGACGTTGCCGCAACAAGACGACGCGGGCGACGAGAAACCCGTGGACACGAGTATGCTGATGCGGCAGTTGACGGATCGCGATGCGCTCGTGCGCCAGCGCGCGGCGGAAGAGTTGGCGCGCCGCGCAGACACGCGGCAGCGCAAACTCGTCGAAGGCTATCGTCTGCAAGAGAAGCACCCGCGCGTGCGCCTCGCGCTCGATTGGGCGCTCTACCGGATGGGCAAGCCCGACACGCTCTATACGGTCGTGCGCGATCTCGACTCCACGCGCTACAACCAATCCGAAGCCTATCTCGCCGAACTCGAAACGCCCGAACCGCTCTACGCCATTCTCCCGCGCGTGAACGGCAACACGCAGGTCAAGTTGCTCGAAGCACTCGCGCGCGCGGGCAACGCCGACACGCTGGAGGTCGTCCGTCCCTACGCCGAATCGCCCGATCCGAAAATCGCCGACGCCGCGCGCTTCGCCACACGCGAAATCACGCTCCGCCTCAACGCCCCGCCACAGCCCGACGCAAAAACGCGCACGCGTCAAACCGGCAAGGTCGCAACCGACACCCCATAGCTCAACATTAAGAAATCCCGACCGCTTCCATCGCGCCTTTGGTCTTCTCTCCTTTGCGCCTCCAGCGTGAAATCGTTCTCGCCGGAGGCGCAAAGTTTTGACGTAAGGCGCAAAGGGAAGCCGTGTGGTTTTCAATCTCTAGCGGGAAGGTGCGGGTGTGTGTGCTCGCGCCTTCCCGCTTTGTATGGTATTTAAAAGCTGTTCGCTAAACGCTAACGGCTGACAGCTTCTATGCACCGAAACCTTCGTTCCTTCCTCGAACAACTTACACGCGAGCGCGACCTCACGGTCGTCGAAACAGAGGTTGATCCGTATCTTGAGTTGGCGGAGATTCATCGCCGCGTCATCGCGCAGGGCGGCTCCGCGCTTCTCTTCAAACGCGTGAAGGGCAGTCGTTATCCGGTCGTCACAAATCTTTTCGGCACGGCGCGTCGCATCGAACTCGCGTTTGGCAAAAAGCCCGAAACACTCGTCAAAGAAGTTGTAGGCGTGGTCGAGTCGCTGCTGCCGCCGCGCCCGTCCGAACTCTGGCAGCACCGCGCGCTCGCGCTCGAAGCCTTAAAACTCGGCACGCGACGCACGCGCCAGGCTCCGGTCTTGGAAGTGATTGACCGACCGGCGCGGCTCGACGAGTTGCCGATTCTGACGACGTGGCAGGAAGACGGCGGCGCGTTCATCACCCTGCCGCTCGTCTATACGGAACACCCGCGCACGCGCAAGCACAACCTCGGCATGTATCGCATCCAACGCTTCGACGCCGCGACGACGGGCATCCACTGGCAGATACACAAAGGCGGCGGCTTTCATTATCACGAAGCGGAAGCGGCGGGTGAGCCGCTCCCCGTCACGATCTTTTTAGGCGGACCGCCCGCGCTGATGCTTTCGGCCATCGCGCCCTTGCCTGAAGACGTGCCCGAACTCGTGCTCGCGTCACTGCTCGCGGGCGAAAAGATCAGGGTGACGAAAGACCTGTTCACGAACGGCCACAGGCTCGTCGCCGAAGCGGAGTTTGCCATCGCCGGGCGCGTGCTGCCGAAAGAGCGTCGCCCCGAAGGGCCGTTCGGCGACCACTACGGCTACTATTCTTTGCGGCACGACTACCCGGTCTTTCACGCCGAAGCCGTCTGCCATCGCCGCGATGCGATCTATCCGGCGACCGTCGTGGGCAAACCGCGACAGGAAGATTTCTTCATCGGCGATTACTTGCAGGAACTTCTGTCGCCGCTCTTTCCGCTCGTCATGCCGAGCGTGCGCGATCTCTGGTCATACGGCGAGACGGGATTCCATTCGCTCGCGGCGGCGGTGGTGCGCGAACGCTACGCGCGCGAGGCGTTAGTTTCCGGCTTTCGCATTCTCGGCGAAGGCCAACTCTCGCTCACCAAATTTCTGTTGCTCACGGACACGCCGCAAGACCTGCGCGACTTCCCGCGCCTCTTCGAGCACATCCTCGCCCGCGCGCGTTTCGAGAGCGACCTGTTCATCTTCTCCAACGTCTCGATGGACACGCTCGACTATACGAGCGGCAAGGTGAATCAGGGCAGCAAAGCGATCCTGCTCGGTTTGGGCGACGCCGTGCGCGAACTGCCGCGCGAGTTTCACGGGCAACTTCCGGCGGGCGTCACCGGCGCGGAAGTCTTCTGCGGCGGCTGTCTCGTCGTCGCGGGCGCGCCATACGCAGACGACCCGCAGCAGGCCGCGCGCCTTGCGTCGGAAGAAGCGTTCGACGGTTGGCCGCTCGTCGTCTTGCACGACGACGCGAGCGTCGCGCGCTCGTCCGCCGATTTCCTGTGGGCGACGTGGACGCGCTTTGAACCCGCCTCAGACATCTACGCGGCACAGACGAGCGTGCGACGCCATCATCTTTCCTACAGCCCGCCCATCGTCATTGATGCGCGGATGAAACCGAACTATCCCGACGAGTTGATCGTGCGGCCTGATATCGCAGACCTCGTTGACCGTCGCTGGCGCGAATATTTTCCGGCGGGCAAACTTTAAAAAATGACTTGAGTTTCCAGAGCCTCGTCCTCGCGGGGAGAAGCAGATGAGCGAGCGCGAAATTGTCGAGACGTTTGAAACCTCGTGTTGCATTGTCGGCGGCGGCCCGGCGGGCGCGATCCTTGCGCTCATCCTCGCGCGGCAGAAGATTCCCGTCGTGCTGCTCGAAGCGCACGAAGATTTTGAACGCGACTTTCGCGGCGACACGATTCACCCGTCCGTCCTCGAAATCCTCGACGAACTCGGCCTCGCCGAACGACTCCACGGCTTGCGCCATTCCAAGATTCACGCCGGAACTTTTATGACACCGGCTGGCGCACTAACGGTGGCCGATTTTCGCCGACTCAACACGCGCTTCCCCTACATCATGCTGCTCCCGCAGTCGCACTTCCTCGAATTCATCACGGAGGAAGCGCGGCAATATCCGAACTTTCAACTCAGGATGGGAGCGCGCGTCGAAGAGTTGATCGAAGAGGGCGGCATCGTGCGCGGCGTGCGTTACGAAGACGACGCGGGCGTACATGAAGTGCGCGCATTGTTGACGGTCGGCGCGGACGGGCGCAGCTCGCGCGTGCGGCATCTGGCGGGGAAGGAGCCTCTGAAGACTTCGCCGCCGATGGATGTGTTGTGGTTTCGCCTGCCGCGAAAAAGCGATGACGCGGAAGGATTGCTGGCGCGCGTCGGCAACGGGCATCTCGTCGTCATGCTCGACCGTCTGGACGAATGGCAGATCGCTTACGTCATACTCAAAGGCAGCTACCGACAGATACGCGAGGCGGGAATAGACGCGCTGCGCCAATCGCTCGTTTCGATTGCGCCGGAACTCGCAGACCGCGTCGCGCATCTGAAAGAGTGGAAGCAGGTGGCGATGCTGTCGGTCGAATCGAGCCGGGTCAAAGAGTGGTACAAGGCGGGGCTTCTGCTCATCGGCGACGCGGCGCACGTCATGTCGCCGGTTGGCGGCGTCGGCATCAACTACGCGATTCAGGATGCGGTCGTTGCGGCGAACACTCTGGCCGAGCCTTTGCGCGCCGGACGCGTCGAACTCAGACACCTGCGCGAAGTGCAGCGACAGCGCATGTGGCCGACGCGTTTCATCCAGCGAATCCAAGCCTTCGTGCAGCAAGTGATGATCGGAAACATCTTGCGTTCAAATCAACGTGTGCAAGTGCCGCTCGCCGTCCGCCTCTTGCTGCGGACGCCGTTTCTCAGAGACATCCCCGCGCGCATCATCGCCTTCGGCCTGCGTCGCGTCCACGTCAAACGGTCGCTGCGCGGCGCACCACAATAAGCGTGCAGACTTTCACTTCAAGATGTCGTAGATGCGCACAAGGTCGCGCCCCTCGGAGAAGCGCACGAGGATGTTGGCGGTGCGGAGTTTGAGGCCGGGATACTGAATGAGTCGGGCAAGCAGGGCGACGCCGTGGTCAATCTTTTCGATCTCGCGCTCGCGTTCTTGCGGCGTCATCTTTGCCAGACGCACGGCCACGCGCCAAGACGCTTCGCGCGCCTTGTTGATGCTGAAATTCATCAACGCTTCATCTGTTCGACCGCCGAAGCGATCCAGAATCGTCATGTAGTAGGAGATGCGCGCGAGCCTGTCCTGCACGTCGCCGATGAGCGCGCCGAGGATGTCGTTGATACGCACGAAGTCGTGTTTGAGTCCTTCGATTTGCTCGCCGGGGGCGACTTCGGCGGCGGCGATGGCGAGGTCTAAATTGATGTGTGCGTTCATGCCGAGCAGCAGGTGTTGGAGCACGATGGGAAACCAACTGTCGGCGGCGCGAAACGACGCGAGCCAGCACTTGCTCGTCCGCGCGCCGCGCCTGTAAGACTCGTATGCGTCGAGATAGCGGCTGGCGAAAACCACGTCGAGCCGTTCCATGCGCGCGTTGTCTTCAAACATGCCCGCCTGAATTCCTTCCTTAACTTTGACTGTGACGTTGCGATAGAGGAGCGCGAAATAGCCGAGGCGGCTCCGCTCGCGGCGCGCACGCGCGATCACCTCGTCGAGTTGGGCGATGACTTCGTCAATTGTCCGGGCGGGCATAATCTGCTCCTGTTGAGACGCGGCGCGTTAACGTCCGGCGCGTAAGGGCTAAGGAGTTTCTAACGGCAGCCGCAGGGTGAAAACTGCGCCTCCGGCTGGCGCGTTGGCGGCGGTGAGCGTGCCGCCGTGTTCGGTGACGACGCGATGAGCGAGGGCGAGGCCGATGCCGTGGCCTTTGCTCTTCGTGGTGAAGAAGGGAATGAAGATGCGTTGCAACTCCGACTCGGAGATGCCCGTGCCCGTGTCTTCGACGGAGAGGACGAACCAGTTTTTGCCGCCGTCGCCGGTCTCGACATATCCTTGCACGCTCACGCGCCGTTCGGCCTGCTCGGAGTCTTCAAACGCTTCGGCGGCGTTGCGCAGCAAGTTGAGCAGAGCTTGGCGGAGCATCAATTCGTCTGCGCGCACGATGGGAAACTCGCCGGAGAGTTCAAAGGAGACGCGGCGCGCTTCGTAGAAAGGTTGAAGCTCGGAGGCGCAGTCTGCGAGCAGTTCGCGTATGGAGACTTCGGCGAGTTGGAGCGGTTGCGGGCGCGCGAAGTTGAGAAAGGCCGTGACCATCTGCGTGAGGCTGCGCACCTCTTGCAAGAGCGCGGAGGACGCGCTCTGCCCGCGCTCGTCGAGTTCGAGATTCTGCAAAAGCTGCGCGTAGCCGTGGAGCGTGGCGAGCGCGTTTTTAAATTCGTGCGCCAGCCCTGCGGACATCTCGCCGAGGCTTTCGAGATTGCGTTTGAGCGCGAGAGCTTCGCGCAGTTGCGCCACCTCCGTGATGTCCGTCAGCAGGCAGAGCGCGCCGTGCGCCCCGCCGTTCCCCGCCTGCGGGTCAACCGGCGCGACGGTGACGCCGAGACGCCGCACGCGACCTTCGCCCGTCGTCGCCGCGACCTCTTCGCGACGATACAGTTCTCCCGTTCGCAAACAACGTTCGACCAGATTGGTCAGTTCCGGCGAGAGGCGAAGCAGCGTCGAGAGGTGTTGCCCGGTCGCGTTTGATTGAACTTCGAGCAGTGCGCGAGCGGGCGGATTGATGACGGTGGCGAGGCCGCTCGCGTCGAAGGCGACGAGGCCGGAAGGGACGCTTGCGACCACGCGCTCGTTGAACATCTCCGCGGACGCGGCACGCGCGCTCGCCTGCGCGCTCAACTTCTCCAACTCGCGCTGCTGTGCGCGCAGTTGCGCCACGACGGCCTGAAAAGTCTCAAGCACAAACTCCGTCTCATCACGCGCGCCTTCCGGTCGTGCGGCGGCGACGGGCGCGCGTTCGGCCTCGCCGACGAGTTGGCGATACGGGCGCATCAACCAGCGCGGCAAGAGAAAGATTCCGGGCAGACTAACGAACAGAGTGACCATAAAGACGGCGAACAGCACGGGCGGGCGCACGCTGCGATCCGGCGGCGTCATCGCCACCAGCGTCAGCGTAAACAAATTCGCGACCAGCAACAGCCCGACGACTAACGCCAGCACCAACTGCACGCGGTTTTCATAACGAGCCAACATAAGAAAGCAGTGACGAGTGACAAGTGACGAGTGACGAGAGAAAAACAGGTTTCAGGATTCAAGTTTCAGGTTTGAGGGTCTTCGTTCTTTAACTTGTCACTCGTCACTTGTCGCTCGTCACTTTAAGGGATGAAGTGTCCGACGTACCAACTGATGATCTGTTGTCCGGCGAGGAGGCTGAGGATTGCGCCGATGCCGAGGAAGATGCCGAAGGGGAGGAGCATCTGCATGTCGCGCTCGCGTCGCCAGAGCATGAGGCCGACGCCGATGAACGAGCCGCCGACGACGCCGAGAAAGATCGTCAGCACTGTCAGCGGCCAGCCGAGATATGCGCCCACCATGAACATCATCTTCACGTCGCCGAGTCCCATCGCTTCGACGCCGCGCAGGCGTTCCCACAGCCAACCCATCAGCCAGAGCGAGCCGCCGCCGATGGCCGCGCCGAAGAGCGCGCCCGCAATCGAGATTGACCACACAGGCCAACCCGCGAGCAGCCCCTCGCTTAAAAATGCGAGGCCGTCGAGGTTCGGCACGAACGCGCGGACGACGAGCGCGAAGAGGAGGCCGGGGAGCGTGATCACGTCGGGCAGAATCATGTGCTCCGCGTCAATGAAGATGAGCGCGACGAGCGCGGCGACGAAGATCAAATCGAAGGGCAGGGCAAGAGTCAGGCCGTCGTGCAAAAAGACCAGGGCGAAGAGGAGCGCGGTCAGCGCTTCGATGGCCGGGTAGCGTGGTGAAATCGAGACGCCGCAGTTGCGGCAGCGTCCGCGCAGGATGAGAAAACTCAGGATCGGGACGTTATCGTAAGGCCGGATCGCCGCGCCGCACGAAGGGCAGCGGGAGGTGGGAAAGACGACCGATTCCTCGCGCGGGACACGGTGAATCACCACGTTTAGAAAGCTGCCGATGATCGCGCCGAGAGTGGAGATGAAGATTAGTGCGAGCGGAAAAGGCAAGAGTGCCGGGTCGGCGTAAAGATTTAAATTTTGCAGTTGAGCCATCCTGAAGGTTTAGTCTATGAGAATAGAGACGCCGTCTGCGCTGTCTGCATTGAATGAGCGCGCTTGACGCACGCAGCGAACTTTAAGCATATTAAGACTTCGCACGGGTTTGCGAAAGACCTAAATTCTGACGAACGACGGGAAAGGAGCACGCTTGAACTCGCGCAGACCCATCATCGCGCTCATCGCCATCGGCGCGATCATCGTCGCCATCCTCACTTTCGTCCCTTATTCGCTCACGATGGTCAAGCGAGCGGGGCACAACGTCGCCGCCGCCGTCCAGCACTCGCTCGGGCGCGTTGACGCGCAGCCTGCCTTTGAAGCGGAGATAAGTAAGCCGGCCGTGCCGCAGTTCGACGTGGCCTTGTGGTACGGCGCGCGCGGCGAAGAGCCGGAGAAGCACGGCGTCTTGATTCAAAGCCTCGACGGCGGGCGCGTCTACGCTTCGCACAACGCCGACACGACTTTCAATCCCGCCTCGCTCGTCAAGTTGACCACCACGCTCGTCGCGCTCAAGCGACTCGGGGCGGATTATCGTTTCGTCACGCGCGTCTATACTGACGGCACGGTTGATGCGTCGGGCACGCTCAACGGCAATCTCTATCTCGCGGGCAACGACCCGACGTTCGGCGACGCCTCGGCGAATCTGATCGCAAAAGAGTTGCGCGCGCGCGGCATCACGCGCGTGAAGGAAAAAATACTCGCCGCGCCCGGGTTCTCTTTCAACTTCAACGAGCGCGCAGAAGAGTCTGCGGAATACGCGGCGCGCGTGATGGGGCTGAAACAATCCGCAACCGGCATGGCGGAGGCGAGCGGGACTGAAATCTTCGCGCTCTATTCAAACCCCTTACGCGAAGTGCTGCTTTACATGAACGCGCACTCGAACAACTTCGTGGCCGACCGTCTCGGCGCGTTTCTCGGCAGCCCGCAGGCAATCGTGCGCGTTCTGGTCGAAGATTTGAAGTTGCCGCCCGAACAGGTTTCGCTCGAAACGGCGTCGGGTTTGTATAACAACCGCATGACGCCGCGCGGCGTGCTTGTCGTCATCAAAGCTCTGATCGAGGAGGCCGCGCGCCACGGGCTTAAACCGGAAGACGTGATGCCCGTCGTCGGTTGCGATTGGGGCACGGTGCGCCGCCGCATGGAGGGGACGGGCTTCGAGTGTTCGCTCGTCGGGAAGACCGGGACGCTGACGACCACGGACGGGGGCATGTCGAATCTCGCCGGAATAGTCTTCGTCAAAGACTCCGAGCCGATCCTCTTCGCCATTCTCGCGCAGGGCAACCGCATCTGGGAGCACAAGCAGATGGCCGACCAACTGCTTGCCGAGACCATACGCGAACAGCAACCCGCGCCGCTCTTTGCAGACACGGAGACGCGCCGCCAGTTGTTGCCGCCAAACAGCATGCGGATAGAACAGGTGGCGGAGGTCAGAGGTCAGAGGCCGATTAAAGCGGAGGACGGGAAGTTGCAGGGCGATTCACAGCCGCGAACGGCGAAAGATAATAGCCGCTCAGAGCCGCGAAGTGGCGGCAGGTGATCTATTCTTCGTTGCTCGCGCGGCTTTGATTGTCTGACCTCTGATCTCTAACCTTTGACCTCTGCTTTCCCAACATTTCCCACAACAATAACTTCTTGAGGAAGGCGTGATGCGCGGCGAAGCGCGCGATGCAGAAGCCTGCGAAGCCGTCGCGGAAGCCGCCTTTGAGCAGGTAACTGCGAGCGAAGGCGGCGGGGCCTGCGAGCGCGACGCCGAATGCCGAAGTTCGCCTGCCCGCTTCAAACATCTGGCGTGCGGCGAGCGGCGCGTAGCGTTCGCCGATCATGCGGTGATGATAAGCGGCATCGCGCCCCGTGTAATGCAGCAAATCTCCGCGCAGCGTCGCGACGCGCGCGCCCGCCTGCATCCGTACCGACTCGTGGACGTATGCCCCGCGCCACTCTCCGCGCGCGCGTCGATAGAAGCGCAACTGGTGATCGGGATACCAGCCGCCGCCGCGAATCCAGCGCCCCATGTAGAAGGAGCGACGCGCGACGCGGTAGCCGTCTGCGAGTTGCGCGTCTTTCGTGTAGAGCAAATCTTCGATTGAAGCGCGAAGCTCCGGCGAGACGCGTTCGTCCGCGTCGAGACTGAAAATCCATTCGTGGCTCGCGGCCTCTGCGGCAAACTGTTTCTGCGCGGCAAAGCCCGGCCACGCCCGGCAGATCACGCGCGCCCCGCACTCCGCGGCGATCTCGCGCGTCGCGTCCGTGGATTCGGAATCAACGACCAGAACCTCATCCGCCCAACTGACGGACTCACAGGCCGCGCGAATGTAATCCGCTTCGTTGAAGGTGATGATCGTGGCGGTGGTCTTCAAATTGATGAAATATGACGCGGGCCGGGAAAACTTGAATTCTACGAATTTAGTTCCTGAGCGCGTGTGGAGGATACGAAGCGGGGCGGGGAAGCGTCAACTGTCAGGAAAGTTAAAGGCCGGAGGACGCTTGAGAGCAATGCTATTCAAGCGTCCTCCGGCCTTCGCCGTTTGTGGGTCGCGCGCCGGGGGCGGCGTGGCGTGCTATTGCAGCGTCGGCGTCTCGACGACGACGTTGTTGATACGCAGGGTCGTCGAAGTCGCGCGTTGGAGATCGGCGAGAGCTTTGTTGTAGTCGGTCTCGGCGCGCAGTTCGGCGTTGCGCGCGTTGAGGAGTTGGTTCTCGCGTTGGAATAGGAGGAAGGTCGTCGAGCGTCCCACCTGATAGAGGCGTTGCTCGCCGCTGAGTTGCAGTTCGGCATTCTCACGCGCCTGACGCGCCGAGAGCACACGCCGGCGCGCCGTCTCCACGGCCTGCGCCGCGTTGCGCACGTCAACTTCGATCACTTGCTCTTGCGCGCGCGTCAGGGCGTTGAGTCGCTCCCTCTGAATCTGCGCGCCCGCGAGCGATGCTTTGGCGGCACGGTTGCGGAAGGGAATCTGAATCGTCGCGCCGACGACGACGTTGCGCGTGTCGAAACTAAAGACGTTCTTCAAATTCCGACCGAAACCGCCGATGAAACTCGGCGGCAGGCACGCTTGCCCGGCCTCTTCGCTGCCCGTGCAGGCCGGGATTTGAATGGGATTTCCATCCGCGTCTCTGGTCTGGCCGGGCGTGCCCGCGAGTCCGTTGGTCGAGAGCGTGGCGGTGAGATCAATGCGCGGCTTCGTCTGGTTCTTGAAATACTGTATGTCGATCTCGCTGATCTCGTCGTCGAGTTTCAGGCTGCGCAATTCCTGACGGTTCGCGCGCGCTTCGGTGAGCGCGGCGTTGAGATTAACGGGCGTCTCGTCGAAGTTCGGTTGATCCGTGGGCGTGATGGCCGCAGACCATTCGGGCGCGAGCGGGTCTTTGAGAATCAGACGCTTGAGCGTGTTTTCGGCGAAGGAGACTTGCTGCGAGGCGAGCAGGAGCGACGACTCGCGGTTTGAGAGTTCGGTCTGCACTTCGGCGCGTTCGAGGGGCGCAGACGCGCCTGCGGCGACGCTCGCCTCCGTGCGGCGGAAGTTTTCGCGCGCCAGATTCACGTTGGCGATCTGGTTCTGCTCGTCGCGCAGGGCGAAGACCAAATCCCAGTAAGCGGCCTGCACCTGCGAGATCACTTCGATGGTGCGGCGACGGAAATCCGCGTCGGATTGTTCGAGCCGCTTGCGCTGAATGCGTATCTGGCGACGATTGAGGTCAATCGAGCGGTTGCGCCAGAGCGGTTGCGTGAAGGTGATGCCCTGCGTGGAAGAGTAGAAGGGTGTCAGCGTCGAGTTGGTGGCCGAAGTCTTCTCGCGCGTGTTGTTGAAGAAATAGGTGTAGTTGCCGCCGCCTCTAGAAAATTGCTTGGAGAGCGAGACGTTGTTGTTGATGTCCGTGACGGAGACCGTGCCTGACTGACCCGCGCCGCCGAAGATGTTGGGAACAGGACGGACGGAGTTGTCCAACTCAGGCGTGAACGTGAGCAACGGATCGAAGACGCCTTGAAGTTGGAGCAAGCTCGTCTCGGCGAAGCGCACGTCGTTGCGCGCCACCTCGATGTCGTTGTTGTTGGCGAGCGCGCGGCGAATCGCTTCGTTGAGCGTGAGCGCGACGGTGTTGCTGCTCTCCACGCCGAGGCGCACGAGCGACGGCAAAGGCGGCACGGGGCGTCGCTGCGCCTGCGGGAACAGAGGATCGCGGAGCGTCCCGTCGGGATTTTGCGCGGCGTCGGGAACGATTGCGGGGTCGGGAGTCGGCGTTATGCCGGGCGTGACCACTCCGGGCGTCTGTTGCGGTTGCGGCGCGGTAACGGGCGGCTGCTGCACGGGCGCGGTCGTGCCCGGCGGCGTCTGCGGCGAGATGCGCTGTGTGCCCGGCGGGACGGTCGGGTCTGTCGGACGCTGGACGGGCGCGGTCTGCCGCTGCTCCGTGCCGGGCGGGCGCGTGGCATCGCGTTGCGCCGGAGACTGCGGAGTCTGCGGGGTGGGCACAGGGGTTTGTGCCGACACGACGGCGCAGAGCGCAATCCACACGGTGGCGGTCTGCAAGGTTGAACGCAAACGATAACTGAACATCAAGCCGAAAACTCCTTAGGGAAACATAAGGTGGTAACCCGCCGCGCTGGAAATGTGCCGGAAATAACCCTGCAAGCCCTTCAAACTAAAACGCCGCCGGTCAGTTCACTACTACGACACGCATTCGCGCGGAGTTTCAAAATACATGATGCGAAAGCAACTTAGAGGCCACGGCGGGCGAGAGCCTTTCGCGCGCAGCGGGCGACTTTACGTGCGGCGCAAACCCGAGCGATTCGCGAAAACGTGAAAAGAGCATCCCAATTTCGGATTGGCTATTGATTTTGTCCGCCGCCGGGTGTAGCAATGTGTAGCAATGCATAGCAATGGGCACGTTGGAGGCGTGCGCGTGCGAGTGGTGGCCTTCCTTGACAGTCGCCGCGCGCGCGCATTATCTTCCAAATCTTACATTGCAACACGGTTTTTGCGTTAAGAGCACAAGCACCCCGGACGGGCGCGCCGCGACGTGTGCCGACAAGCCGCGCCGCCGGATTCGACGGAGAACGCTCGTCGCTCTTCAATCATAACGTCGGTGAGGAGGCTGGATTAACAATGGCAGTGAAAGTTGGGATCAACGGTTTCGGTCGTATCGGGCGCAACATCCTGCGCACCGCGCTCGGAGATAAAGAGATTGACTTCGTGGCCGTCAACGACATCACGGACACCAAGACGCTCGCGCACCTTCTAAAATACGATTCCGTGCTCGGCAATCTCGAACAGGAGATCACCGCCACAGACAACAGCATCACCGTCGAGGGCGACGAGATACGCGTCTTCTCTGAACGCGACCCGGCCTTGATTGATTGGGAGTCGGTCGGCGCGGAAATCGTGATCGAATCCACCGGACGCTTCACCAACGCCGAGGATGCCAAAAAACACCTGCGCGGCACGGTCAAGAAAGTGATCATCTCCGCGCCCGCCAAGAACGAGGACATCACCATCGTCCTCGGCGTCAACGGCGACAAGTACGACGCGGCGACGCATCACATCATCTCGAACGCCTCCTGCACGACCAACTGCCTCGCGCCCGTCGCCAAAGTCATACACGAAAATTTCCGCATCAAGACCGCGCAGATGACCACCATCCACTCCTACACGAACGACCAGCAGCTTCTTGACTTGCCGCACAAGGACTTGCGCCGCGCACGCGCCGCCGCCCTCTCCATGATCCCGACCTCGACCGGCGCGGCCAAAGCCGTCGCGCTCGTCCTGCCCGAACTCAAAGGCAAGTTCGACGGCATCAGCGTGCGCGTCCCGACGCCGAACGTCTCGCTCGTTGACGTGGTGATGGAAGTCGAGACGGAGACGACGACCGAAGCCGTCAACACCGCGCTCAAAAACGCAGCGGGCGAAGAACTGCAAGGCATCCTCGCCTTCTCGGAAGAACCGCTCGTCTCGATAGATTTTCGCGGCAACCCGTATTCGTCCATCGTGGATGCCGAATACACCAAAGTCATCGGCGGCAGACTCGTCAAAGTGCTCTCCTGGTACGACAACGAATGGGGCTACTCCTGCCGCGTCCGCGATCTCGTCAAGTTCATCGCGCAAAAAGGACTCTAAAAGGTTTCAAGTTTCAGGTTTCAGGTTTCAAGTTAAAGAACTGAACAGTTCTTCGGTTCTTTAACTTGAAACCTGAAACCTGAAACTTGAAACCCTTGCTTATGAAATTATCGATCAAAGACCTCGATTTGAAGGGGAAGCGCGTTTTCGTGCGCGTGGATTTCAACGTGCCGTTGAAGGACGGCGTGGTGGAGGACGACACGCGTGTGCGTGGCGCGCTGCCGACGATTGAGTATGCCTTGGAGCAGGGCGCGCGCGTGATTCTCGCGTCGCATCTGGGTAGGCCGAAGGGCGAGCGGGTGGAGAAGTACAGCCTGCGTCCCGTTGCCGCGCACCTCTCGAAGTTGTTGGGGCGTGAAGTGGCCTTCGCGGAAGATTGCACGGGCGAGGCGGCGCGTGCAAAAGTTGACGCGCTCAAAGACGGCGACGTTTTGCTGCTCGAAAATTTGCGCTTTCATGCTGAGGAAGAGAAGAACGACGACGCGTTTGCGAAAGAGTTGGCGAACTTGTGCGATGGCCTCTACGTGAACGACGCGTTCGGCGCGGCGCACCGCGCGCACGCTTCGACCGCAGGGATCACGAAGCACGTCAAGCAGGCCGCCGCAGGTCTCTTGATGCAAAAGGAACTCGATTATCTGGGGCGCGTCATCAACAACCCGGAGCATCCTTTCGTCGCCATCCTCGGCGGCGCGAAAGTGTCGGATAAGATCGCGGTCATCGAAGCTTTGATCGAACGCCGCGTGGACAAACTGCTCATCGGGGGCGCGATGGCCTACACGTTCTTCAAAGCCGAAGGCTTTACGGTCGGCAAGTCGCTCGTCGAAAACGACAAGTTGGAGACGGCGCGCGAGATTAAAGCGCGCGCAGAGGCAGCCGGTGTCGAACTGCTCCTGCCGACCGATCATCAGGTGGTTGACAGCTACGAGCCTTTGAAAAGCAAGAAGACCATCCCGATTGAATTCACAAACGCGGGACTTGTCGGCCTCGACATCGGCGTCGAGACCGTCGCACATTTCACACGCGCGCTCGCCGACGCGAAGACGATTATCTGGAACGGCCCGATGGGCGTCTTTGAAGAGAAGGCGCTCGGTTTCGATCAGGGCACCATCGGAATCGCGAACGCCGTCGCGGAAGCGGCGGACAGGGGCGCGACGGTCATCGTCGGCGGCGGCGATTCGGTGGCCGCCATCACGCAAATCGGCGTCGCCGACCGCATCACGCACATCTCCACGGGCGGCGGCGCGACCCTCGAATTTCTCGCGGGCGACGAACTGCCGGGCGTCGCCGCACTCAACGAAAGAAAGGATGAGGGATGAGGGATGAGGGATGAACCGGAGAAGCAAAGGCAACTTTGTTTCATCCCTCATCCCTCATCCCTCATCCCTATTTTATATTGCGAAAACCTGTCATCGCCGGAAATTGGAAGATGTATAAGTTGGTCGCCGATTCGTTGGCGACCGCGCTCGCTTTGCGCCCGCTCGTGGCGAACGCGAATCATTGCGAGGTGATCATCGCGCCGACTTTTACGTCCATGAAGACGGTCGCGGATCGTCTGGAAGGCTCAAACATACGCATCGCCGGTCAAGATTGCTCGACCGAGATCAAGCACAGTGCGCACACGGGCGAGATCGCCGCAGACATGTTGAAAGACGTGGGCGCAACGCACGTGATCGTCGGGCATTCGGAGCGTCGCCAGCATTATTTCGAGACCGACACGTTCGTCAATCTGAAGACGCACGCCGCGCTCGGCTCGGATTTAACGGCGATTGTTTGCGTCGGCGAGACGTTGGCGCAGCGCGAATCGGGGAACGCGGAATCGGTTGTGCGCGGGCAGGTAGAAGGCGGCTTGCGCGGTTTGACATCCTCCGACCTCGCCCGTATCATCATTGCGTATGAACCAGTCTGGGCGATAGGCACCGGACGCACCGCGACGCCGGAACAAGCGCAGGAAATGCATGCGTTTATCCGGCGCGTTTTCGCGGAGAGGCATTCGCAGGAGTTGGCCGACGCGCTCCGCATCCTCTACGGCGGTTCGGTCAAGCCGG
Source organism: Pyrinomonadaceae bacterium (assembly GCA_036009085.1). Classification (GTDB taxonomy): domain Bacteria; phylum Acidobacteriota; class Blastocatellia; order Pyrinomonadales; family Pyrinomonadaceae; genus JAIVJZ01. Next base: position 30,236 of record DASYMM010000509.1, read on the forward strand.
ACAACATCGCCGGATTGATGAAGCAGCCGGACGTTGACGGCGCGCTCGTCGGCGGCGCGAGTTTGGAAGCCGCAGCCTTCGCGCAGATCGTACATTACAACGCATAAGCGGGAAACAATTTCAAGTTCCGAGTTTGGGGTTTCAAGTTAAAGAACAAAGAGCCGCTCTGACCTGAAACTCGCAACCTGCAACCTGAAACTATTTGAATCGAGGATCGAGATTTGTTGACCTATTTCTTATACGGGCTTTTTATTTTGTCCTGCATAGTGCTGGTCGTGGCGGTGCTCTTGCAGCCGGGCAAGGCTGACGCGGGCGCGCTCTTTACGAGTTCGGTGTCGAGCACGGCGTTCGGGCCGCGCGGCACGCAAACCATTCTGGCGAAAATTACGATTGCCGCTGCCGCGCTCTTCATGCTCGTCGCTTTAACGCTCTCGCTGCCCATCATATCGGGTTCGCGCTCGGTCGTCACCGACGAAGCGGAGACAACGCCCGCGCAACCGGCAGCTTCACCCGTCGCATCGCCCGCCACGGAAAATCCCGCGCCCGCCGGGACGACCCAAACGCCGGGCAGCGGCGCGGCTGTGCCAAGCGCGAGTGTCGGCATGACGACCAGCAACTCTAACGGCAGCGGCGAGCAGCCGCAGGCGTCGCCGCAACAAAATAAGTAAGAGCGACGATTCGTTTGCGTCGCGTGTGAGATAGACTTCGACGCGCCGTGCGGGCGACTTTGACAATTTCATCAGCCGAAGTGGCGGAACTGGTAGACGCGCACGTTTGAGGGGCGTGTGAGGTAACTCGTGGGGGTTCGAGTCCCCCCTTCGGCATCCAAATCAAAAAGGCGTCGGAGCATTCGTGCTTCGACGCCTTTTTGTATTTGAAGCAACAAACCTTCACCGCGGAGGCGCGGAGCCAGGCCGCAGAGGGTACGCAGAGAAAGCAATTCAACTCTCCGCGTATCTCAGCAGCTTGGCTCCACGCCTCCGCTTGGCTCCGCGCCTCTGCGGTGAGTCTATTTTTAGCCTCGCTCAACGGCGAGACGTAGTTCACGAAACAAGCGCGCTAAGTCTTTGGGCTGGTAGTGCGCGTTGAGGCCGCTCGGATTCGGGAGCACCCAGACGCGGGTTTCTCCCATGCCGGCGGGCTGTAGTCCGAGCGTGGCTTTGGGTTGGTCGAACGCCGTGCGGTATGCGCCCACGCCGAGCACTGCGATGAACTTCGGGCGATAACGCCGCACCTTCGCTTTGAGCCGCCGACCGCCTTCGACGTATTCTTCGGCGGACAACTCTGCGGCGGTCGCGGTGGCGCGTGCGACGACGTTGGTGATGCCGTAGCCGTCCAAGAGGAGTTCGTGCTCCTCTGCGGGCGAGAGCAATCGGCGTGTGAACCCGGCGGCATAGAGCGCAGGCCAGAAACGGTTTCCGGGTCGGGCGAAGTGGTAGCCGGTCGCAGCCGTGTAGAGTCCGGGGTTGATGCCGCAAAACAGCACGCGCAAGTCAGGCGCGATCACGTCCGGCACAGTTCGCCCTGCCGACGCGAGCAGTTCTTCCTTTGTAGGTTTATGAATGTCTCAGGCTCCTTCCCGTTTATCCTTTGCGCTGCCGACAAAAGACGCTTCGCCGATAATCAACTCTCTTCAAATACTCCGCACTTTCGGTGTAGAGTGTTTATGAGGAGAAAAACTTGTATGCGTAGCCATCAAAAGTTCGTGCGCCGTCTCTTGTTTATAATATCTTTTGTCTGCGCCTTCCAAGTCGCGAACGCGCTTGCCGCGCAGTCGTTCGGCGCATTGACGTTTGACGAAGAGCCGATGCTTCAGCCGTCCGATTTGTTCAAAGACTTTCCTGAGATCAAATGGGGAATGAGTTTTCAGGATGTGAAGCGTGCGATTGAAAAGACCGGCGCACGCCCCGTCCGCGCGACTAAAGACGACGAGACGCAACTCGTCTGGACGGGCACCTTCAACGGCATGGAGGGGCGCGCACGCGTCTATTTCAAAGAAGGCGCGGGGGCGATTGACGTGGTCGTGGGAGTTTACGCTTACGACAAGCAGAAAGACGTGTTCGAGGCTTGGTTGAAGAAGTTGGTTGAAAAGCACGGGGCGGCGAAAGAAACGTCGGATAACAGCATCTCTCTTTCGCATGTGTGGAGATTGAAGAACGGGTTTGTGATTGAACTGAGATCGTTGAAGGACACGGACAGCCCCGTGGTGGACATACACTGGGTCAAGGAATGAGTGCGCGCAGTCGCCGCCGGATAAAGGTTGAGATTGAAAAAAAGTATGTTGAAACTTAAGAAAATTCTCGCCGGGTTCGCACTCCTCTTGAGTCTGTCCATCAATACTGCGGCGCAGGAGAAGACGGTCGAGCCGCGCTTTAAAGATTACGCAGTTGCCGTGTGGCGCGGAAAAGCTGCGCCGCTCAATCAACGCAGCCACCCGCTCGCGCGCAAGTACCGGACGCTCCTCGGTCAACAACTCAAAGAAGAGAGCGTCAACTTCGCAGGCCGCTACACGCTCGCCACGGTGGGCTGCGGCACGGGCTGTTCGATCAGCGCGATCATCGAGACGCGCACGGGGCGTGCCTTCTTCCCCAAAGAGTTGTTGGGCTGGACGGGCATCGTCGGAGATTATGATCCTCCCGAAGGCGAGGAGCCCTGGACGTATCGCGCCAATAGCAGGCTGCTACGTCTAATCGGGCGCGCGAACATCGGCGCGGCGGGCGAGGAACGATACGGGGCGAGCGGAATTTATTACTACGAGTGGCGCAACAACCGGCTCCGGCTCGTGAAGTTTACGCACGTCGGGTCTTACCCGGAGGCCGACCCGCCGGGCAGACAGACTCGCTGACGCGGCTGCATAACCCGCGCGCGCGTACGTGCGGTACTACACATTGCGGCAACACACATTTATGACATCATTCGCCGATCAATTGTCTTGACATTTATCTTTCAGAGATTAGAATCAAAGTGGTTAGAATGACAGAAGGACGAAAGCTCGAAAGAGTTTTCGAGGGTCAAATACCTTTATCTCACCTGACACAGATCGAAGTTAAATTATTGCTGAACGTAGATGGTCGAAGTGTGGTTTGCCGGGGAAAAGCCCGCAAACTTCCATTTCGCATCCGCTGCTAATCTTGTCTCGCTAGTTAGACTGGAACGCCGCCACCTCACCGACACTGCGGCGTTTCGAGCCAGAAAACCAATTCGCGTTTTGCCATTTCGCGCGTGAGCGCGTGTGCCGGAACACGTGTATCCGGCACGTCTCGCTGGTTCATCGCTATTGCGGGTGATGAGCGCGGCGCGGGGCAAGAAATTTTAGCGTCCGAAGAATTTCGCGCCGTTCAGTCGAACCTCAAACCGACGCGGCGCACTCACCACAAACCTCACAAACGAAGGAGAAATAAGATGTTGACCTCAAACCTCGTAAAGCGTCTCACCGGCTTGACGCTCACAACCGCGCTTTTGTTGAACTGTTTCGCCCACTCAATCTACCCCGCCAGCCTCACGTCTCCGGCGGACATGAATCACGCCTCACGACGGGACAACATCTCCGCTGCCGTGCCTGCAACACCGCCTGCGTTTGATCAATTGAACAGCTACGCCGCCTCGCTCCTCACTGTTCCAGACCCGACCCCGACGCCTGAGAGCAAGATCGCGTTTACGAGCGAGCGCGACAGCAATCAGGAAATTTACATCATGAACCCGGACGGCAGCGCGCAGACGCGCCTCACCAACAACTCGGCCAGCGATTTTGATCCCACGTGGTCGGCGGATGGCACCAAGATCGCCTTCATCAGCGACCGCGACGGGAGCGGCGGCACCGGCGTCGGCGAGATTTACGTGATGAACCCTTACGGCAACGGGCAAACCCGCCTGACCTATAACAACACTTACGATTTCAACCCCGCCTGGTCGCCCGACGGCACGAAGCTCGCTTTCGTCCGCTACACCATCGCCAATTACGAATTCGATTACGACATCTACGTCATGGATTCGGACGGCAGCAACCAGACACGCCTGACCACCGCCATCGGCGGCGACTATGATCCCACTTGGTCGCCGGACGGCACGCAGATCGCGTTCAGAAGTACACGCGACGGTTCATCCGACATCTACGTCATGGATTCGGATGGCAGCAACCAGACCAACCTCACCAACAACACACGCAACAACGCAGGCCCCGCGTGGTCGCCGGACGGAACGCAGATCGCTTTCAACAGCGACATCGGCGCGCAGAGCGACATCTTCCTGATGGACGCCGACGGAAGCAACATCGCCCGCTTGTCTAACGACGCAGCCATTGATCAGAATCCGGCGTGGTCGCTCGACGGAGCGCAGGTCGCTTACCAGAGCTACACCGGCACCTCTTACATTTTCGACATCTA
>DASYMM010000510.1:0-20193 GCA_036009085.1 Pyrinomonadaceae bacterium
CTCGCCTGCTATTTCATACAGGTCAACACGGAGGATTTCGTCGAAGAACGCCTGATGAAAGATTGTCAGGACGACGGGCGTTTGAGTTTATCGCGCGTGCAACTGCAACGCTATCGCAAAATCTTCGACCCGCGCGCAGAAGTCGCAGACTACACGAACTTCTGCCAGATGGGGCCATTCGAGCGCATGCAGATCAGCCGTTCGCTGTACCAACTCGCGCGCCGCGAGATGGCCGAACTCGCGCGCGACTCCGGCGGCAAGACCTTCAACGCCGCAGACCTACGCGACGCGCGCGCCGCCTTCGCACAGGTCGCCTCGGACATCGGCAAGCAATACAGCCTCGGCTACTACTCGACCAACAAAGCGCGCGACGGACGCTTCCGCTCAATCAAAGTCGAAGTGCGCGGCCTGCAAGGCGCGCAAGTCTCCGCACGCGAAGGCTATCAAGCCCCGAAGAGTTAAACCTGAAAGTCAGACGCTTCAAGGTAACATGGAGAGAATTATCATCTTCGGGAATTCAGGGTCGGGCAAATCAACTCTGGCTATGACTTTGGCGAGTCTCCATCGCGCGCCGCACCTTGACCTCGATGTGATCGCATGGGAAGCGGAGCAGCCGGGCGTCAGGGTCGGACATGCGGAGAGCAAACGTGAGTTGATGCGGTTTATAGAAAAATCGGAAGGTTGGGTAATTGAAGGTTGTTATTCCAACCTGCTCAAGGAAGCGGCGGCGCATTGCACTGAAATGATCTTTCTCAATCCGGGGATTGAGGCGTGCGTAGAGAATTGCCTGTCGCGTCCTTGGGAGCCGCACAAGTATCCGAGCCGCGAGGCGCAGGACGCGAACTTGCAGATGCTCGTCGGGTGGGTGAGAGAGTATGAAACCAGAGACGACGAGTTTTCCCTGCGAGCGCATCGCAAACTCTACGACGCACATCCGGGGAAGAAAGTAGAATACAGATCGAACGCGGAGGTCTTAGAGCGCGTAAACACGCATGACGACCGCAGGCGCGTCTGACAAGCGCACACATTACAACTTATGAATCAACCTACAACCTTTGATCGCATCGTCTTAATCGTGCTCGACAGTCTCGGCATGGGCGAGATGCCGGACGCCGCCGACTGGGGCGATGCGGGCGCGGACACGCTCGGTCACATCTGCGCTTCGCGCGAGGTGCGCTTGCCGAATCTGCAATCGCTCGGACTCGGCAACGTGCGCCCGCTCGCCAATGTCCCGCCCGCAGAACGTCCGCGCGGCTCATACGGTCGCTGCGCGCTTAAGTCGAACGGCAAGGACACGACGACGGGGCACTGGGAGATGGCCGGAATAATTTTAGACGAGGCTTTCCCCACCTACCCCGAAGGCTTCCCCGCGGATGTCATCGCGCGCTTCGTCGCGGAGACGGGCGTGCCCGGCGTGCTCGGCAACTACCCCGCGTCGGGCACGGAGATCATCAAAGAACTCGGCGCGGAGCACGTCCGCACGGGCAAGCCCATCGTCTACACCTCCGCCGATTCAGTCTTCCAGATCGCCGCGCACGAAGAGGTGATTCCGGTCGAGCGTCTCTACGAAATCTGCGCGACGGCGCGCAACATACTTCGCGGCGAACACGAAGTCGGGCGCGTCATCGCGCGACCCTTCACGGGCGAGACGGGCGCATTCACGCGCACGGAGAACCGACACGACTACGCCGTTCCGCCGCCGCGCGAAAATCTGCTCGTCGCCTTAAGCGACGCCGGACTCGACGTGGTCTGCATCGGCAAGATCGCCTCCATCTACGATTCGCTCGGCGCAACCGCTGACTTGAAGGCCAAAAACAACAATCAATCTATTGACCAGACCATCCGCGCGCTCTCAGACGAACGCACGCGCGGCCTCATCTTCACCAACCTCGTTGACTTCGACATGCTCTACGGCCACCGCCGCGACGTGGAAGGCTACGCACGCGCCCTCGAACATTTCGACGCGCGCCTCCCCGAAATCGAAGCCGCCATGCGCGAGCGCGACCTTTTCATCCTCACCGCCGACCACGGCAACGACCCCACCTATCGCGGCACAGACCACACGCGCGAATACGTCCCCCTCATCGCCTACGGCCGACGCGCCCGCCCCGGCGTCAACCTCGGCACCCGCCGCTCCCTCGCCGACATGGGACAAACCATCGCCGATAACTTCGGCTTGCGTCTGACAGCAGGTGAGAGCTTTTTAAAGAGTCTAAAGTCTGGAGTCTAAAGTCTGGAGTCCTAAGGCAAAGAACAAAGTCTATAACTTTGAGGCACGCAGGTGCTGGGCTAAGGCAAGGGTCATGCGAGAGACTTCACTGAGCATTTCATATAAATTATCGAAGGTTGCTTGATCAAGGTAGTCAAGGTCGGCTGCGATGTATAAGTGAGATTGCACTTCAGAGGCAGAACCATGTGCTATGTTCAAAAAATTGGCGAACTCTTTGTCTGAGCGTCTGCCGAATCCCTCCGCAATATTTGCCATGATGGAAACACTGGCGCGCTGAATTTGACTTCTGAGTGCGTAATCTTTGGCGAAACGCTCTTTAGCAGAAGCCTCGTAAATCAAACGTGTAACTTGTCGTGCCTTTTGCCAAGCCTGTATATCTTCAAATCTTTTGAACGTTGCCATCTGATTTGACTCCAGACTTTAGACTCCAGACTTTTAAGACTATGCCTGAGGGTCTTTGATGACGGCGATGTAGGGGAGATTGCGGTAGCGTTCGGCGAAGTCGAGGCCGTAGCCGACGACGAAGGCGTCGGGGATGGTGAAGCCGAGATAATCAATTTTCACTTCGCGGATGCGACGCTCCTGTTTGTTGAGGAGCGCGGCGAGTTTGACGCTCGACGCGCCGCGCGAATGCAGGTTCGCCATCAGGTAGGAGAGCGTCAGTCCCGTGTCCACGATGTCTTCGACGATGAGGATGTCGCGCCCTTCAATCGGCACGTCCAAATCTTTGACGATCTTGACTTCGCCGGACGAGCGCGTCGCTTCGCCGTAGCTGGAGATCGCCATGAACTCCACGGCGAGCCTGAGGTCAATCGCACGCATCAAGTCGCTCAGGAAGATGACCGCGCCCTTGAGGACGCCGAGCAGCAAAGGGTTGCGCCCCGCGTAGTCGCGCGCGATCTCCACGCCGATTTCGCTGATGCGGTTTTGAATCTGTTCCGCGCTGAACAGCGGTTCGAGATTATCGTTCGTGAATTCGCTGGGGACGAGTGCGGAAGAAGCTGACACTGGACGGCCTCCTGTACGGGGCGGAAAATTTTTGAGCTTAAAAGTGCGACCAAAAGCGCGACCAACCTGCGACGCAGTTTGCGCGCGCGCCTCTTGGTGCGACATACTAAAGTAGCCGCTCGCCGCAGGTCAATGGAGTCTTAAGCTGTCAGCTATCAGCCGTCAGCTTTTAGCTGAACACCAGATGCGCCTGTCGCTTCCCGGCGATGAATTACTAAAAACAGTTCGGCGTCGGCTGACATTCATTGCTGATTGCTGACGGCTGACCGCTGATAGCTCATCTTATGCCTGACGAACAATCCACACGCGACCGCGTCCGCGCCCTCGTGCGAGAGGTGCTGAACAACGCTCTGCCCGAAGAGGGAAGCGAGGGCGCATCTCAAACAGCCTCGCCTTCAACCGCGAGCGCGCCCGCTAGCTTCGCGTCGCCGCCCAACGCAACGCCCGCATCGCCGCCGTCGCGCGCTGGAACCACAACTGCGCCGTCGCACGGCAGCGCAAAGTCTGCGTCGAGCGCGACGGACGAGAAACCCGTCGCCCGCGATGAATCGTCGAAGACGGTCATCACCGAAGCGGACGTGCACGGCCTCGAACGCGGCGCGCGCCTGCGCATCGCGGAGGGCGCGCGCCTCACGCCGCTCGCCGCAGACATCGTGCGCGAACAGGGCATCGAACTCGTCCGTCGCCCCTCGCGTCGCGGCTCGCGCGAAAGCAAGTCAATCGCCGTCGGCGCGGATCACGGCGGCTATCCTCTGAAAGAAGAACTCAAAACTTACCTCGCCGAACTCGGCCAGCGCGTCCGCGACTTCGGCACGGACTCGACCGACGCCGTTGACTACCCGGACTTCGCACACGCCGTCGCGCGCGCAGTCTCCGACGGCGAATGCGACCTCGGCATCATCATTGACGGCGCGGGCGTCGGCTCGTGCATGACGGCCAACAAGGTGCCGGGCGTGCGCGCCGCCGCCTGCTACTCCGTCCGTGTCGCCGTCAATTCCCGCGAACACAACGACGCCAATGTGCTCACGCTCGGAAGCGGCACGATCACCTCCGCCGAGATGCGCGAGATCGTCCGCGCGTGGCTCTCGACCGAGATCAAAGAGGAGCGACACCGCAAGCGCGTGGCGAAGATCGAAGCGGTCGAGCGTCAATATCGCGCTTGAAATTTATCGCGTGCAGGTGTGGCGTCTTAGAGTTTAACGCGCGTGGAGTTCGATGTCTGATTCGCTGCCGCCAACATCGTCTTTGGCAACGCCGCCGCAGGTCTTCATCATCGCCGGGCCGAACGGGGCGGGGAAGTCCACGCTCGCGCCGTTTCTGTTGCGCGACGCGTTCGGCCTCAACGAGTTTGTCAACGCAGACACCATCGCGCTCGGCCTCTCGGCCTTCAGTCCCGAAAGCGTCACGTTCGAGGCGGGGCGCATCATGCTCGCGCGCCTGCGCGACCTCGCACGCGCGCGCCAGAGCTTCGCTTTCGAGACGACGCTCGCCACGCGTTCATACGCCGCCTTCGTCGCCGGGTTGCGACGCGAGGGTTACGAGTTTCAACTGCTCTACCTGTACTTGCGCAGCCCTGAACTCGCCGTCGAACGCGTCCGCTCGCGCGTGCGCCTCGGCGGCCACAACGTCCCGGCAGCGGTCGTCCACAGGCGTTTTCATAACGGCGCGCGCAACTTCTTCCGGCTCTACCGGCCGCTAGCCGATACGTGGGGAATGTATGATAATTCCACCCTCGACGCGCCAAGCCCCGTCGCCGTAGGCCGTCGCGACGAGTTTACAAAAGTGCTCCAACAAGACTTGTGGCAAGATTTCCAGAGGCGTGCAACATGAGAGACAAACACACCAGCCCGCAGAAACTACCCGACCAAACAAAAGCCGTCGAACACGCCATGCGCCGCGCCGTCGCGCACGCCCTCCTCACGCACAAACGCGCGGGCAACACCGTCGCCGCGTGGAAAGACGGGCGTGTGGTGCTTGTTAAAGCGGAGAAGATTACGGTTGAGAAATAGCGCAGGCGGGTGTTTATAGAGACGTAAGTTTCCTGTATGGGTAAGTTTGAAAAGCTCTTGCTGCAAATCTTGCGCGGCACTGCTGACGCCAACGTTTCGTTTGACGATTTATGCCAGCTGCTCCGACGTTTCGGATTTGAAGAACGCACGCGTGGCAGCCACCACACTTTTAGAAAACAAGGCAAGGCGTGGACGAGAAGATCAACTTGCAGCGTGAGGGTAGTAAAGCGAAAGTTTATCAAGTACGACAGGTGAGAGCCGTTATTCTTAAGTATAAGTTAGGAACGGGTGAGTAATGCACAAATACGAAATCATCATCTACTGGAGCAATGAGGATCAGGTCTTTATTGCGGAAGTGCCCGAACTGCCCGGTTGCGCGGCTCATGGTGATACGCACGCCATCGCTCTCGCAAACGCTAACGATGCGATCCAACTATGGATCGACACGGCAGAGGAATTTGGCGATCCTATCCCCGAACCCAAGGGACAACGTTTAATGCTCGCGTAGAACCTTCGGGAGTAGCCTTTGACTAATAATTGGAGAATGCGAGTAAATGTCATATTCAAATAACGGCGATTTGGAGCATCTGGTTGAGCAGATCACGGATGTGATCGTGGCGCGCCTCAATGGGGATGCGGAGGAGCAAGCCGCGCTGTGCGGGTGCGGGACGGCGTGTTTCAATCGTTGCCCGGAGCGGATGCAGCGGGTGGTGGATGCGGGGGCGGCGAGGATTGGTCTGGTTTTGGGCGAGACGGCGTCGGCGCGGGATTGGGCGAGTCTGGTGGATCATACGCTCTTGAAGCCGGAGGCGAGCGAGGCGGACATCGAGCGTCTGTGCGGGGAGGCGGCGCAGTTTCATTTCGCGAGCGTGTGTGTGAACCCGACGTGGGTGCGCGCCTCGGCGTGCCATCTGCGCGGGACGGGCGTGGTGGTGTGCACGGTCGTCGGGTTTCCGCTCGGCGCGACGCTCGGAGACGTGAAGGCGTATGAGACCAGACGCACGATCTATGACGGGGCGCGCGAGGTGGACATGGTTATTAACGTCGGCGCGCTCAAGAGCGGCGACGATTGCGCGGTGGAGTATGACATCAGGCAGGTGGTGGAGGCGGCGCACGAGCATGGCGTGCTGGTGAAGGTGATCATAGAGGCCGCGCTGTTGACGGACGAGGAGAAGGTGCGCGCGTGTCTCGCGGCGAAGAGGGCGGGCGCGGACTTTGTGAAGACTTCGACGGGCTTTGCGAAGGGCGGGGCGACGGTGGCGGACGTGGCGTTGATGCGTCGCACGGTGGGGCAGGAGATGGGCGTGAAGGCGGCGGGCGGCGTGAAAGGGCTGGACGACGCGCGTGCGATGGTCGAGGCGGGCGCGACGAGGCTCGGCGCGAGCGTCGGCGTGAAGATCGCGCAGGAGGCTTCGGGCGTGCGGGTCGCCGCAGGTGGCAACGGCGGATATTGAGCGTCGTTCGTCGAAGCGATTAGTAATACAATCAAAGCGTTCACCGCAGAGGACGCAGAGGGGGCGCAGAGAAAAGATCAGTTCTTCTCTGCGCCCCCTTTGCGTCCTCTGCGTCTCTGCGGTGAGTCTTAGTTCTTCATGTTCGATAGGCCTCAGAAGCGGAAGCCGATGCCTGCGCTGAATTGGAAGTTGTGTCTGGTCTCGGCGGGGCGTGGGAAAGATTGCAGCGTTGTGCCGTCGAAGAACGATTGGCTTGAGTCGCCGTAGCGAATGATGGTGTCGCCCGCGTCGAAGCGCGTGACGATGCGGCGCGTGGGATAAAATTCGAGCACCCCGCCGATGTCCGTGGCGAAGTGGGTCTCGCGATGCGACTGAACGTCAAACACCGGATTGGGCGCGGGTGACGATAAAGTGATGTCTTGTCTGCCCGCACTGAAACTCGTGAAGCCGGGACGAACTTTGCCGAAGACGCCGAACTTCTCGTAACGCTTGCCCGCCTTGACGCCGAACAGTCCTTGCGCGATGCGCCCGCCGCTACGTAAACCGCGAAAACGGTCGCCGTTGGGAAAGAAATCGAACTGCGCTTCGAGCGCGACGTTGTCCGTCAGGTTGTAAGTGACGCGCCCGCCGATGCCCGCTTCGTTGGGAGAGCCGAAATTATCGCTCAACGTGAGAGACGTGAACTGCACGCCCAGTTCGACCTTTGGCGCGTCCTTCGCTTGCGCGCGCGCATCGTTTGAGGCGAAAAATAGACACAGAAGGATAACGACTGCCGCGCAGCCCATTTGCTTGTTCATTAAATTGTCTCCTTGTGGGTGGTTGATTCCGCGCTCAAGCTGCCGGGCTACAAAATGCCTTCCGGTCGAGCGAACGCGAAAGGAAGTTTATCCTTTGCCGAAGAGCGAGAGCGCGCGGCTGGCGAGCGAACGCTTTTTCGGTGTGAAGCGTGTGTAACCGGCGGGCGGCTCGAAGAGCGACGCGTCCAGTTCTTCGTTGGTAATCTCTGTGACTTCACTCGTCCGCGTCTGCGGGCGGCCTTCGTCGCTGTAAGACTTGACGGTCAGGAGCAGCGGGAAACCGAAACGCGCCGTGCCCACTTGCCTGCGCTCGAAGCTGTAACGTCGCTTGCCGTCGTCGCCCATGTAATGGTCAACGCACTTGCTCTGCTCGTGCACGGTGAGTTCGCTCTCGTCGAAGCCGGAGATGTCGTAGGAACAGAAGGTGGGGTAGAGAAGGTCTACGTACCAGCCGTCGGTCTCTTTGCGCAGAAGCGTCTGCGGGCAATCGTGCGGCGTGGCTTCCCACACGAGCGTCGTCTTGATGTGGCGCGCCGTGTAGCCGAACATTAACTTGCGCTCGCCCGTGTCCGTGACGGTGAAAGTCTCGACGATGCGACCGTCGTATTTCACAGGGCGCGGGCGGCTGAGTTGTGCTGCGCTGCGTGCTTCGGCGCGCGCCATGAATTCCTGTATCCCGATGTGCGGGTGCTCGTAGAAGACGCGCTTACCGGGGCTGAAACTGATCTGTCGTTTGAGGTCGCACTGGAAGATGACGGCCAAAGCGTCCGTCGTGCCGTCGGGACGCCTGACGGTAAACTCGTTGCGCTGCCGCCTGCCTTTGATTTGCATGACGCTCTCGCCGGAACGCTCGTTCTCCGTCGTCTTGATCTTCAACTTGATGTCGGCGCGCGCCGCCTTCTCCGCCGCGCAGAGCAGCAAGGCCGCGACGATGATTGTCTCTAGTGATCTACGCATCATCCTTCCCTCACGCGTTTCAGTTAGTTGCGGAATGAAAACTATGGCGAACTTGCAAATGACTGACTTTCTTTGCTCCTCCTTTGTGTCTCGGTGATTTTGTGGTGAGTAGCAACAAAAACATTCACCACTAAGACGCCGAGACACAAAGCGGAAACAGAGAGTCAATGCTTCGGCAAAAGGTTCTCGATGCGATCCGCGCCGCCGACGAAGACGCGCGGGCGTTTCGTCGGGTTGCGTTTCGCTTTGTCGTTCACGCGCGTTTCAAATACCTCGCGCTGCTTGCGCCGCAAGCGCGCCAGCGGGTCGCTCAACCATCCGGGCGAAGATGAATCTTCCTCACGCCCCTCTGTGATCTGCTCCGCGGAAGCGAAGTCGGAGACGTAAGCGGCATCGTGCAGCACCCACAGATTCCAGTTGCCGCCGGTGCCCACCACCGGCGCGCTCGAAGTCCATTCGTACACGTCTCCGCCGAGCGCGAACGAAATCTTGTTGTTCTCGATGCGCCCGACCTTTTGGAAGTCGTAACCTTCGTGCGGCATCAGGGAGACGATGAAGCGTCCGCGCTCCGGCACGTAAAACCAGATGAGCGCGCCCGCAAACCCGCGCGCGGCCTTCTGCCCGCCGCCGACGGGTTCGCCGTTGATCGTCAATTTGTAATCGCGCATCGCAAGCTCTACGTTGCCGAGCGTGAAGTCGCGCAAGGGGACGCTCCGGCGCGGCGCGCTCCACAGCTTCGCGCGCTCAAACGAGACTTTCACGACATCCACGATCTTCACGCGCGTCTCTGCGTTGACGAGCAGGTCGAGCGCGAAGGAGTCGCCGTCGTCTATGAGTTGCGCGTCGCCCGAACGCGGCAGCGTGGAGACGTTCTGCGGCGCGCGGTTCGCGCCCGTTGCCGCAGTGGGCTGTCGCGCGCGTAGCTGTTCCTCAAACTCCGCGCTCAGGGGTTTGACCGAAACTTTGAACTGCTTCGTCGCCGCGACGGGTTCGACAATGAGGTCGTAGCCAAACACGAAATTCCCCTCCGCATCCACGAGCACGCGATGGACGACGTGGTTGTCCGCGAGGAGGACTTGCGGCGTCAGTGCAGCCTGAATCTGGCGCAGGTTGACGGGCGCGGCGGGCGTGCCGAGCGGCGCGGCCTCGACGCGAAAGGCGATGAAGCCCTCGCCGTGCAGCGGCATGACGAACTGGCTCGCGCGCTCCGTCGTCGTCGCCTCGCCCTGTTGCGCGCGTGCGCGTTGCGCGGCGACGCCGCACGCGAGTATTAGCAGCAGCGCAAGGCGTGCGCAGGTTGAGAGCCGGGTTGAGAGTTTCGCTTTAGTGCTCACGTGCGTCGCTCCCCTTGATGATGCGTAGGTTCACTTCGCCAGCGGGCTTGAAGCCGGAGAGGTTCGCGCGCGGCGTGGCCTCTGCTTCCGGCGCACGCGCGTTTTGCCGGCTGACTCCCGCGAGGTTCTCGCGCGTGAGAGCGCGGCGCGACGCTGTAGCATCGCCGCCGTCGTTGCGGCTGTTACGATGCGGCACGTAGAGCGTCTGCGTGATGATCTTCTCCTGCACGACTGGCACTTCGATAAACTTGATCTGCGGCGCGGACGCTCCCTGCGACGCATTCGGTGCGGCGAGCACGACGGGTTCGGGCGCGGAGCGCGCGGCGAGCGAGAGCGCGAACATGGACAAGGCGACGAGCAGCAGCGCGGCGGCAGCCGCAACGGGAGCGGGCACGCGAATCGAAGTTGTGAGCAGTCGTTTCCAGAACGGCGCGCTCTGTCGTCGTTGCGCGCGCGCATCGTTCGTCTGCCTCTCGCCCGCCGCCGCGTGGAGGCGTCGGCTGAGCGCGGCGTGATACTGAGGCCAGTAGCTTTCGCGCGGAAGGCTGGCGGCGGACGCCGCTTCGCACAGGTCGAGCGTCTCGGCGAGCGAGCGATACTGCGCGCCGCACAGGGCGCACGCCTCGACTTCCGCCAACAGGCGCGAGCGCGTCGCGCTGCCGGGTTCGTCGAAGAGCAGTTCGACCAGGTTATCTTGTGTGTGGCGACAATCGTGCATCGTTTCTAACTCCCGCTTAACAACTCTTTCGGAACGGGCGCGTCGGCTCGTAGCGCGCCGCTTCGACTTCGACGCCGAGTTGCTCGCGCAATTTCAAGACGGCGCGAAACAGAGCCTTCTTCGTCGTGCCCGTCGAGCAGCCAAGGCTGTCGGCAATCTCTTCGTAGGTCATCCCCTCCTGATGCTTGAGCAGAAAGATCAGACGTTGCTGCGCGGTCAACTCTCCGAGCGCGTCCAACACGCGCGCGACGAGAAACTGCCGCTCGACCGTCTCTTCCAGACCGCGCGAGCGCACGGGCAGCGAAGCGTTGTTGCCGTGCGAAGCGTCGCGCCGCGAGGCTTCCCAGGCGTCGAGTTCGACAACCTGCGCGCCGCCGTAGGGCAGCGCGCGTCGTTCGTTGAGGAACGTGTTGATCATGATCTGCCTGAGCCACGTGTAGAAACTCGACTCGCCGCGAAAACTTTTGATCGCGCGGAAAGCCTTCAACCAGACTTCCTGCGAGAGGTCTTCGGCGTCGGCGCGGTCGCGCACGTGATGGAGCGCGAGCACGTAGAGGCGTCGCTCGTAGGCGCGTGCGAGCGTCGAGAAGGCTTCGGCGTCGCCGCTTTGTGCGCGCCCGATCAGTTCGCTTTCGCTCTGCTCCATCAAATCCTTCTTCGCCCTTCCCACGGAATGCGTCAGTGCTATAGACACGCCACGCGAGATTTGGTTGGCCTATTTATGGCGGCCAAAATCGAAATTCGAGATTTAGATTCAAGCGCGCGTGGCAACTTTTCTTCAACTTTTCTCTCTTCGCCGGGACATCTTACGCCTTATTCTGCGCGCTGCGTCTTGAAACGCGCCCCGCTTTGCGTCTATGCTGACGGCACACAAGTTCTTCCAGTCCAAGTCAAATGGTGAAATGTGATGCCCTCTGGACACAAGGTGCTGGCGGTGATCCTCGGCGGCGGCGCAGGCTCGCGTCTCTTTCCTTTGACGCACCTGCGTTCAAAACCCGCCGTGCCGCTCGGCGGCAAGTATCGCCTCGTGGATATTCCGATCTCGAACTGCATCAATTCCGATGTGATGCAAATCTTCGTGCTCACGCAGTACAACTCGGCTTCGCTCAACCGCCACATCGCGCGCACCTATCGCTTCAGCGGCTTCTCCGACGGCTTCGTCGAAATACTCGCCGCCGAACAGACGCCCGATAGCCCGCAGTGGTTTCAAGGGACGGCAGACGCCGTGCGTCAGGTCTTGCCGCACATCCACGATTGGGGCATTGACACGCTCTTGATTCTCTCCGGCGACCATCTCTACCGGATGGACTACCGCAAGTTCATCGCGCGCCACGTCGAGACGAAGGCGGACGTAACGGTCTCGGTCGTGCCCTTCGTGCGCGAGGCGGCGGAGGAGTTCGGCCTGCTCAAGGCCGACCCGACGGGGCGCATCCTAGAGTTTCGCGAGAAGCCCAAAGGCGACGCGCTCGAAGAGATGCGCGTGGACACGACAGCCTTCGGCCTCTCGGCGGAAGAGGCCGCGCGCCGTCCGTTCCTCGCCTCGATGGGCATTTATGTCTTCAACTACAAACGCCTCGGCGAACTGCTCGCGCAGGATAAGACGTGGGTGGATTTCGGGCGCGAAGTGATCCCCGCCGCGATCAAGGACTACAACGTGCAGTCGTATCTCTTTGACGACTACTGGGAAGACATCGGGACGATCTCGGCCTTCCACGCCGCCAATCTCGACATGACATCGCTCTTGCCGAAATTCAATTTCTTCGACACGGAAGCGCCCATCTACACGCGCCCGCGCTACTTGCCGCCCTCGAAAGTGCATCACTGCGAGATCAGCGATTCGATCATCGGCGACGGCTCGATCATCCACCGTGCGCGGCTCGCACGCTCCGTCGTCGGACTGCGCAGCCGCATCGAACCGGGCGCGCGCGTCGAAGACACCTATCTGATGGGCGCAGACTACTACCAGTCAATCGAGGAACTGCGCGCCGACGCAGCCGCCGGACTCCCGGCCATCGGCATCGGCCGCGACACAGTCATCCGCCACGCCATCATAGACAAAAACGCGCGCATCGGCGCAAACGTCCGTCTCACGAACGAAGCGGGCGTCAAACACTTCGACAACGAAGAGGCGGGCTACTACATCCGCGACGGCATCATCATCGTCCCGAAGAACGCGACGGTGAAAGACGGCACGATTGTTTGAAGTGACGAGTGACGGGTGACAAGTGAC
Source organism: Pyrinomonadaceae bacterium (assembly GCA_036009085.1). Classification (GTDB taxonomy): domain Bacteria; phylum Acidobacteriota; class Blastocatellia; order Pyrinomonadales; family Pyrinomonadaceae; genus JAIVJZ01. The sequence continues at coordinate 12,738 of DASYMM010000510.1, forward strand.
GAGTTAAAGACAACTCTTTTGCTTTAACTCGTCACTTGTCACCCGTCACCCGTCACTTCACCTTATTATCTTGCTGCGAGTGGTGATCTGCGGAGCACGGGCTGAGAACGTTGCTGTTGGCCGGTGTCTTGCGCGGTGGTCGTGCCGGTGTTGTTTGCGCCGGAGGGATTGTAGATGTAGCTGTCGCGCGCCTGGACGGCGAGGTCTGGACGCATGACGCGAACTTTGATGCGGCGACGCTGGCCGGGCTGGCCTTGCTGTTTGGGGTAGTAGCCGAGGCTGTACTGGCGGCGCAGTTCTTCCGCGACGAGCGAGAATGCGCCCGCGATGTCGCGCGTGGTGTCGGCGCGGTAGAGCCGCGCGCCGGACAGACGCGCGAGGTCATTCAGGTAAGCGTTGCCGCGTTCGTATTCTTCGCGCGAGCAGCCGGTGCAGTTGTTACCGCCGCCGCCACCGCCGCCTCTCCGGTTGCCGCCGCCGTTCCCGATAGAAATATCTCCGCCGGAGATGATGTCCGCGAGAATGTCTGTGATGCCGCCGCGCCTGCGCCGATTCCCGCCGCCCCATCCGCCGTTGCTTTGCGTGTTGCCGCCTCCGGCATAAGTGTCGTACTGGACGGGATAGATCAGCGCGTCGAGTTCTTCTGCGTCGCGCGCGTTCGATTCATAGCTGGCGAGGCGGCTCGAAGTGTCAACGCCGTCGGTGAAGAGGAGCATGGCCTTGCGCCCGTCAATGCGGTTGAAGCGTTGATTGATGATGAAGTCAACCGCGTCGTAGAGCTTCGTGCCGTCGCCGGGACGCACGCGGTAGATCGCATCGCGCAGCCGCGCACGGTCGCTCGTCGCCTCGCAGAGAACACGCACCTCGTCGTCGAAAGAGACGACGAGCACGCGGTCTGCGGGTCGCAGTTCGTTGACGAAGGCGATGGCGGCGTCCTGAATCTCGCGGAGGCGGTATTTCGTAGAGCCTGACGTGTCAATGACGAGCGCGACGGTGAAAGGCTTTTCGACCGTGGCGAAATAAGCGATCTCCTGTTCGACGCCTTCCTCCCAGATACGAAACTCCTGCTGCCGGATGCTCGGCACATACTTGCCCGCCCTGTCCAATACGCTCACCGGGATCGTCACGAGCGAAGTGTTCACGCGCACGACTTCGTTTTCGTCAACTTCGGTCGAGTCTGTCTTGGAGGTGTCCGTGGTGCGCGCGCTGGCGGTGTCGTTCGTCTCGATTGCGCCGCCGAGCGTCGGCGGACGCCGCGAGCCGCGATCAGTTTCGATGTCGGATGCGGGCGCGGTGGTGCTGCGTTCAGGCACGGTGACGCTGCCGCCGCCGGTTTGCCCGACGCGGCGCGGGCGTGTCTGTGCGTGAATTGAAACGTTGAAAATTGCGAGCAGGGAGAGGAGTGCAAGCAAGGCGGCAAACTTTCTCATGGCCTTTCAAAACTCCTTTTAACTAAACCGAGATATTAAGCGACCACGAGGCGCGGACGCAACTTTGATGCGCGCGGCGGCCAATAGATGCCCGAAAAAAAGGATGAGGGCGGAGGGATGAGGGATGAATAAAACCAAAGACGGTTATCCGGCTTGAATGCTTCTGCTTATTCATCCCTCATCCCTCATCCTTCATCCCTTCGTTCGATTGCGTTCCAGATGAACGGAAACGTGCCCCACGTCTGGGCGCGGTGTTGGGGACGGAAGGCGAAGATGACGACGCGGCCTTTGCCGAGTGTCACTTCGGCGAGGGCGATTTTGCCCGCGACCAGCTTTTCGCCGAGCAGCCAGCCGGAGCGCAGCACGTCGCTTTCCGCATAACGCGCGACGACACGCACGGCGCGCCTGCCCGCTTCGTCGCCCGTCAACTCGTAGGCGGAACTGTTGATGAAATAAGCGTCAACCTGTTTCCCGAAACCGCGCGCGAGCGGGTGCGCGGTGTCAACTTCGAGCCGGAGGATCGAGCCGGGGCCGTAGAACTCCGACGAGCGAACGCCTTCGAGGACGTTGCGGAGCGGCAATTTGAAACTCTTGACGGCGAGTTCCGCAGAGGCGTCGAAGCAGACGAGCGTGCCGCCGTCTTCGACGAAGCGACGCAGGTTTTCCACGCCCGCCTCCGTGATGCCGCCGGTGTATTCCGGCGGCGCAGTCTCCTTGCTTCGCCCTTCCACGATCTCCCTGAGACGCATCGAGGGCAGCACGATCACGTCGAAACGCGCGCGCAAGTTTCCGGCGCGCACGTCTTTGTCGAGCAGGGATTGAAACGGCACGTTGAAGGTGTCGAAGACGTAGCGCGTCCAGCCTTCGTCCATCGAAGCCGTCCAACTTTTGTAGAGCGCGAGGCGGACGGGGCGCGTGAGTGGATTCGCGTTCACGTGGGGCGCGCCGGTCTCCGGCGGCACGGGCAGGTTGAGCGCGCGTCGTGCTTCGTTCGCATCGCGGACGAGGGTTAAGCGTCGGTCGGGCGCGGCTTCGCGGATGCTGTGGATGGGAAGCGCGCGCACGCCCATCTGCATCGGGAGCGTCCAACCGGCCACGTCGTAAGGTCGCTCGGCCTCGCCTCCGGCGGTGCGGCGGTCGGGGTAAATCTGCTTCTCGAAGAGAGCCTTGATGTTGGCGCGGTAGGGCTGCGCGAGGAAGATGAGATAACTGCCCACCGGAATGACGGGCGGGTTCTGGACGAGGTCGTTATAGACCGTGCCGCGACTGCCCGACATCATCAGGTGCAACTCTTTGTCGAGACGATAAACTTCCACGCCCTGTTCGACGAGCGCGCCGACGAGCTTGGCGACCGTCTCGTCCTTGCCCTGTCCGGCGGGGATCACGTATCCGATTTCGTGGTCGCCGAACTCGCTCGTCCCTTCAACGCCGCGCCGTCCGAGTTCGTAAAAGTTGCGCAGGTAACGCTCGCGATACTTCGCCGCCAACGTGAGCACGGCGCGCGAGGCGGTCAACTCCATACGCGAGATGTCGCGCGCGCGCCACGTGCCGCCCGGCCAGGGGTCTGGAAAGTTGGTCGCACTTTGGAGCGCGCTCGGCATGCCGCGCGTCGTGCTGCGCGTGAGTTGTTCGCGCGTGACTTCGACGGGCGACATCAGGCGCGCGCTCGCGGCTTCGGTGAGGATGCCGACGGAGTTGTGATAATAGGGCGCGGTGCGAAAGCCGCCGTGCCACCAGGTATCGTAGAGCGCGTTGGTGATGACGCCCTGCTGGCCTTCGGCCTGCAAGTCTGCGGCGATCTTGTGGCCGATGAGGCCGACCTCACGAAGCAATAGTGGCGGGATGTGCGGGTTCGGCGGATCGTAGAAGGGCGGGACGAAGAAGCGCGACCCCGTAGAGCCTTGCTGGTGCACGTCGTAGACAATTTGCGGGAACCACTCGCGCCAGAAGAGACGCGTGAGCAGTTGCGTCTCGCGCAGGTTGAGCATGAACCAGTCGCGGTTGTTGTCGTGCCCGGCGTAGTGGTGATATAGCTCGGGCGGTTCCGTGCCCTCGTAGGGCGTGCCGAGAGTTTTGCGATACCAGCCCGCGACGATGTCCACGCCGTCCGGGTTGGCGGAAGGGACGAGCAGAAGGATCGTGTTCTGTAAAATCTCGCGCGTCTCTGCGTCTTCGGCGGCGGCCAACTCGTAGGCGAGTTGCATGGACATCTGCGAGGCGACGATCTCGGTCGAGTGGATCGAGCAGGAGACGACCACGACCGTCTTGCCTTCGCGCGTCAACGCGTCGCGCTCGGCCTCTCCGCGCACGAGGCGCGGGTCGGCGAGACGGCGTTGAATGTCTTGGTACTTAGCGAGATTGCGTATATTCTCAGGCGCGCTGATGAAGGCCACGACGAGCGGGCGGCCTACAGTGGTTAGCCCAAGCGTGCGCAGTTGGACGCGTTCGCTCGCCGCGTCGAGGCGCGTGAAATAATCTGTGATCTGTCGCCAGTCGGCCACGCGGCGGTCGTCTGCGGGCGTGAAACCGAGCACGGACGCGGGCGAAGGGAGCGCGGCGGCAGCACGTTGCGGCGACGGCGTTGCGACTGCGCGGCGCGGCGGCGTCTTCTGCGCATAGGCGACGGGCGACGCGAAGCAGCTATAGACGAAGATAAAGAGCGCGGCGAGATGAGCGTAGAGTGCGAGCCGGAGAACGGAGCGAGACATGCCTGATTCTCTTTCGGAAAAATTGTTTGATGCGGAGAGCGTGCGTGACGCGGGCGAGTCTAGCACAGACGCGAGCGCGCCGCGCCCCGCGACGGAAAACGCGTCCGCCGGAGGAAAAACCGGGGAAGGCCAACCTGTCCCCGCAGCGTGGCAGACGGAGGCGTCGCGCATCGGTCGTCTGCTCGGTCGTCTGCATCAATGGTGGATTCTGTTTGTCGCAGGCATGCTCTTGCTCATCTTCGGGCCGCCGGTGCTCTTGGTGGCATGGCTCGCGGGGCATCGTGAGTGGGTGTATCCGATTGCACTGTGGGGCGGGCGGCAATGGCTGCGCCTGAGCGGGATGCGCGTGCGCGTGCGCGGGCTGGAACAACTCGACCCGCGACAGACTTACATCTTCACCGCCAACCACCGTTCGTATCTCGACACGGCGACTCTCTTCTGCCACCTCAACCGGCGCATCGGCCTGTTTGCGAAAAAGGAATTGTTGAAAGTTCCCATTCTCGGCTTCGGGATGGGCTTCGTGAACATCATGGCGATTGATCGTTCCAACCGCGAACGCGCGCTCGTCACCGTGCGCGACGCGACGGAACGCATACGCTCCGGCATCTCCTACGGCGTCTTCGTGGAAGGCACGCGTGCGCGTCCCGGTCAATTGTTGCCGTTCAAAAAAGGCGCGTTCTACATGGCGGTTGAGACGGGCGTGAGCATCGTGCCCGTCGCGATCAAAAACACTGACTTGCTGATGGGCAAAGGCACGGGCGTCGCGCGAGCGGGAACCATCGAGATGATCATCCTCCCGCCGATTGACACCGCCGGACTCTCGACGGACGAAGATGTCAAACGTCTCCTCACACAAGCGCGCGAGCGGATAGCGGAAGAATTGGAAAAATAGAGGTCAGAGGTCAGAGGTTAGAAAAAGACGAAGGCCGGAGACAGCAACTTGGTCGCGCTGTCTCCGGCCTGACTTTGTTTTCACTGACCTCTAACCTCTAGCCTCTGACCTCTGCCCTTAAGGTTTCTTCTGCTCCGGCGTGGGCGAAGGCGTGGGGATGATGTCTTGGCCTTCGTCGATGATTTTTACCTTGGCGCGCGGGCGGACGAATTCGTCGAAGGTGATACGCATGCGTAGGTGGATCACCTGGCCGCTATCGAAAATTAGTTCTTCGTCGGCGTAGGTGTAAGTGGGAAACCAGAACTTACCGTCAACCTGTTCGCGATAAGTTTCATAGGTCGGGTAGCGCGAGTTCTTCTTTTCGGGCACGCCCTTGCCACGCACTTTCACCACCTGCACGTCCTGATCGTCAATCCAGATGCGCCCCTTGAAGAAACGCTCTTTCGTCTTCTTCGGGTCGGGCAACACCTTCGGCTCAACGTCGAAGACGTAGCACATTAACTCGTCAACCTTCTCTTTGCCGACGTAGCTGAGGTTGTAGAGATTGATCTTCGAGGGTTCGAGCGCGAAGGTTTGCACGCCGCTCAAGTCTTCCAAATCCTCCACCGTCAATTGCACCTCGGTCAGGGTCGGCAGCGGAAACAGCAGAATCTTCTCGTAACGCTTGCCGCTGTCGTCGAAGACGAAGCGCGAGACGCGACGATACTCGCCGGAAATCTGCCCGCCCATCCCGATGGTCTGCACGATAGCCTCGCGCTTGAAACTGTACTGGTTGAGCGCCTCACGAAACGTCACTTCTTTGGCCGTGAATTCGCGAATGATGCGTTCGACATCCACGCTCGCCGTGGAAGCGTTAGGCGCGCTCGCCGACGAAACCTGTTGCTGCTGCGCCTGCCCGGCGGGCGCAAAAGCGGCGCACGCCAGCACGAACAACATCAAACGCCATGAACGGATGCTTTTCATAAGTTTTCTCTGGGAATTTGAGCTTGATTACTGCCGCCGCCCGCGCGTCAAAGGAAAGCCGAGCGACCCTACCTGGAAAAGCTAAGATGCAATCCGCCGCGCGAATGTTGCCAGAGAGAATAAGCGGTCAGCTATCAGCCGTCAGCCGCTATAAAGTCGCTTTCAAAATCAGCTTTTCCTGTTCATGGCTGATGGCTGACCGCTGATAGCTCATTTCACAAATTCGACTTCGACGCGGTGCGGGATGATGCCTTGCTCCGCGCCCTCGTCGAGGAGGCGTTGGACGGCGGTGCGCCCGCGCTCCGTGTAGTCGAGCGTCAGTTCGTTGACCCACATGCCGACGAAACGGTCGGCCAACTCCGGCTCCATGTCGCGCGCAAACTGCATCGCGTATTCCAGCGCGTCGGCGCGATTGTCGAGCGAATACTGGATGCTCTCGTGCAAACATTTCGAGACCTGCGAGATCACTTCCGCGCCGAGGTCGCGCCGGATGACGTTGCCGCCCATCGGCAAAGGCAGCCCCCCTGTGCGCTCGTGCCACCATTCGCCGAGGTCTAAGACTTTGTGCAGCCCCATGTTTTGATAGAAAAGCTGCCCCTCGTGGATGAGCAGCCCCGCATCCACACGCCCCTCCTGCACCGCCTCGATGATCTTGTCGAAGGGCACGATCTCATATTCAAACTGCGGGCAGAAGATGCTCAGGGCGAGGAACGCGCTCGTCAGCTTGCCGGGCACGGCAACTTTCAGACGCGAGAGTTCTTCCGGCTTGAACTTCTCCCGCGAGACGACGATAGGGCCGTAGTTGTCGCCGATTGACGCGCCGTGCGGCAAGAGCGCGTACTTGTCAGAGATATAAGCGTAGGCGTGAAAGCTGATGGCCGTCACGTCGTAGACGCCGCGCATGGCCTTCTCGTTCAAACTCTGTATGTCTTCGAGGACGTGTGTGAAACGCAGACTCCCCGTGTCGAGTTTGTTGGTGGCGAGTCCGTAGAACATGAAGGCGTCGTCCGAATCGGGCGAGTGTGCGACGGTGATGGTTTGCGTTTGGGTGTCTGTGGTCATAAATAAATTGTCCTGGTCAGTTGTCAGTTGTCAGTTGTTTGAGTGTCCGTGAACCGGGAGTGGTTTCGCTAAGGTTATGAAAGTTGGCTGTAGTAAATCACCGTGTCGTATTCGATGGCGACGATGCCGTCAGTGTTGTACTCGTCGAAAGCGCGTCGGAGCGCGTCGAACATCGGCGCGTGATTCGGGTGTCCCGCGAGCGGCACGTAGGAGGCCGAGAGCATCCGACCCCGCAAGCCCGCGTAGTCGAAGATTTGCTCGTGCCGGAACATCTTCGTGCCGAAGCCGCGCGGGAAAATTCGTTCCATCAGTTCCCGCCCGGGGTTGTCGGCGGCGACGCGCTCATAGTCCGTGCCGTAGGCGCGCAGGATGCGTTCGAGTTCGCTGAGGAAAGGGGTCGA
>DASYMM010000511.1:0-7634 GCA_036009085.1 Pyrinomonadaceae bacterium
CAGCTTGCGATCCTCCGCCAGATCGATATCGCCCGGATCCGTCCCGATGATCGGAATCCCCTGCCTCTGCAAAGGCAGCGCCAGCGTCAGCGGCGTCTGCCCGCCGAACTGCACGATGACGCCTTCGGGGCGCTCCACGTCAATGATGTTCATCACGTCTTCGAACGTGAGCGGCTCGAAGTAGAGACGGTCGGACGTGTCGTAGTCGGTCGAGACGGTTTCCGGGTTACAGTTCACCATGATCGTCTCGAAGCCCGCCTCGCTCAAAGCGAACGACGCATGGCAGCAGCAGTAATCGAACTCGATTCCCTGCCCGATGCGGTTCGGCCCCGAGCCGAGGATCATGATCTTGCGGCGGTCGGTGGGCGCGGATTCGTCTTCCTCTTCGTAAGTCGAATAGAGATACGGCGTGAACGATTCAAACTCCGCGCCGCACGTGTCCACGCGCTTATAGACCGGCACGATCCCCTGACGCTTGCGGTGCGCCCGCACCTCGTCCTCCGTCCGCTTCGTCAGATAGGCGATGCGGCGATCCGAGAGGCCGACTTCTTTCGCCTCACGCAAGTCTGCGTCGGAAATCTCTTCGAGCGTGCGGCCTTCGATGCGCTCTTGTATGAGCATCACCTCTTGCAGTTGTTCGAGAAACCACGGATCGATCTTCGAGAGGCGGTGAATCTCTTCGATGGAGACGCCGTGTTGCAAGGCGTATGTGATGTAAGAGAAGCGTTGCGAATTCGGGCGCGCGAGCTTGCGTTGCAACTCGTCTGCGGGCACATCCGCGAGGCGCAGAGGCTTCGTCGCTTCAAGCGAACGCAAGCCTTTGAACAACGCTTCCTTGAACGTGCGGCCAATCGCCATCACTTCCCCGACCGACTTCATCTGCGTACCCAAAACGTCTTCGGCTTCGCGAAACTTCTCAAAGTTCCACTTCGGAATCTTCGCCACGACATAATCAATCGTCGGCTCGAAACTGGCGGGCGTCTTCTTCGTGATGTCGTTCGGAATCTCGTCGAGCGTGTAGCCGACGGCGAGTTTCGCAGCGATCTTCGCGATGGGGAAACCCGTGGCCTTCGACGCGAGCGCGGACGAACGCGACACGCGCGGGTTCATCTCGATGACGCGCACGTCGCCGTTCTCAGGGTTGACGGCGAACTGTATGTTCGAGCCACCGGTTTCGACGCCGACCTTGCGGATCACCGTGATGGACATGTCGCGCAGGGCTTGATATTCCACGTCGGTCAGAGTCTGCGCGGGCGCGACCGTGATCGAGTCGCCCGTGTGCACGCCCATCGGGTCGAAGTTTTCAATCGAGCAGATAATCACCACGTTGTCGTGCAAGTCGCGCATGACTTCGAGTTCGTACTCTTTCCAACCGAGGATTGATTCTTCGATCAACACCTCGCTAATCGGCGACGCGGAGAGTCCGTGCCTCACGATCTCTTCGTACTCTTCCGGGTTGAACGCCACGCCGCCGCCCCACCCGCCGAGCGTAAAACTCGGACGAATGATCGCGGGGTACCCGGTCGTCTCCACGAGTTGTTCGGCCTCCGCCCACGTGCGCGCGAAACCGCCGCGCGGCATCGGCAAGCCCACCTCGTCCATCGCCGCTTTGAAGAGTTGCCGGTCTTCCGCGATCTTCACAGCCTCGCGCTTCGCCCCGATCATCTCGACGCCGAGTTCGTCCAGCACGCCCGCATCGGCGAGCGCGACGGCGAGGTTCAGGGCGGTCTGCCCGCCGACTGTCGGCAGCAGCGCGTCCGGTCGCTCTTTGCGAATGATCTCTGTGACGGAGGCGAGTGTGAGCGGTTCGATGTAGGTATGGTCGGCGGTGTCGGGGTCGGTCATGATCGTCGCCGGGTTCGAGTTTACGAGGACGACTTCGTAGCCTTCCTGCCTGAGCACGCGGCAAGCCTGCGTGCCCGAATAGTCAAACTCGGCGGCCTGCCCGATGACGATGGGGCCTGAACCGATAACCAGAATTTTATGTATGTCCGTGCGTTTGGGCATTTACGATTCCGTCGCGCGTTAGCTTAAGATTGGATTGTTTCGAGCAAATGTATCGGGTCATTATACATAAAGGCTCTTTGGAGCACGAACCTCATACCCCTTAACGGAGTAGATCACATGCGACGCGCTTTTCATCTCTTGCTCTGCCTGCTCTTCATCGCCTCAACCTCTGCCGCGCAAAAGCCTGAGACGGCGGAAGACTTTTACAATCGCGGCTTGCAGAAACAGGCGCAGCGAGACCTCGAAGGCGCGCTCGCGGACTACGATCAAGCCCTCGCCCTCAAACCGAAAAAGCCGGAAGTGATCGCGACCATCTACGTCAACCGCGCCAACGTGCAGATGTCGAAGGGCGACATGAAGGCCGCGCTGATCGATCTCGACAAGGCACTGGCGGCCAACCCGCGCGACTTCATGGCGCTCTATAATCGCGGCGTCGTCCGCATGGACTTGGGGCAACTTGACGAAGCCATCGCCGACTTCGACGCCACGCTCGCCATCCAGACCAACTTCGCGATGGCTTTCAATAATCGCGGCAACGCGCGCAAAGCCAAAGGCGACCTCGAAGGCGCGATTGCCGATTACGACAGCGCGATCCGGCACTTCCCGCAAGGCGAACTGGGTTATTTCAACCGCGCGGCGGCGCGTCAGAGCAAGAATGAATTCGACAAGTCGCTCGCCGATTACGCGCAGGCCATCGCGCTCAAGCCCGACTTCGTCGAAGCCTACACCAATCGCGGCATCGTTCATCAGTTGATGCGTAACCTCGATGCGGCCGTCGCGGACTTCAACAAAGCCATCGCCCTCAATCCGCAAGACGCAGACCTCTACGTCGCGCGCGGCAACGCCCTGCAAGCCAAAGGCGAGCATGAACGCGCGCTCGCCGATTTCACCAAAGCCATCGAACTCAACCCGCAGCACGCCGACGCCTACACCAATCGCGGCATCGCACGCAAAACGCGGAAAGACACCGCAGGCGCGCTCGCAGACTTTGAAGCGGCGATTACAGCGAACCCGCGCGACGCCGTCGCCTATGTCAATCGCGGCACGCTCCGCGAAGAACGCGGCGACGCGAAAGGCGCGCTCGCAGACTTCAACATGGCAATCGCCATCAACCCCTCGCTCGCGCAAGCCTACGCCAATCGCGGCGTCATACGTCTCCAACAGGGCAAAGTCGAACAGGCGGAGCAAGACTTCACACAGGCCATCGCCCTCGACGGCACGTTGAAAGTCTCACTCGAAAAGTACCTCGCGGAAATGAAACAATACCGCGCGAAGAAACCTTAAATTAACAGGATAAGAAACCGGAAGAAGTAGAGACCGGCGGAGGGCGCGAAGGTTTAAGCTTTCTGCTGTTCGTCGTAGCGGCGGCGGTAGTCTTCGCCTTCGATGTGGACGGTCTTGCACATCTCGAAGAGGCGTGAGCGCAGGCGGACGCCGACGCGGTCTTCGAGCGTCTCGTCGGTGGCGGCGCGGCGGGTATCTAGGTAGTTGGTGGTGAAGATGGTGAGTTTTTTGTCGTTGTAGCGCGTGCCGATGATCTGCATCATGGTGTCGCGCACCCAGTCGGTCGGTTTCGACGCGCCGAGTTCGTCGAGCACAAGCACTTCGGCTTGATAGACGGGGGCGAGCAGGCCGAGTTCGGACGTGTGGGAAATTTTGTTGTAGGAATCCTGTATCTCTTTGAGGAGCGAGCCGAATTCGTAGAAGAGACACGGCACGCCCTTTTCCATCAGGCCGCGCAGGATGGCGACCGAAAGGTGCGTCTTGCCGACGCCGACCGTGCCCATAAAGAGCAGCCCGCGATCTACCGCAGGGTATTCGCGCACGAGGCGGAAAGCGTAGTTGAAGGCTTTGAGTTGGGTGCCGTTGTTGGGCGCGGGGAAATAGTTTTGCATCGAGCAGCCGTCGTAACGACGCGGGATGCGCGCACGCTCCTGCAACTTCGTCCGTCCGCTCTGCTCGCGGCAGCGACAGGGACGCGCGCCTTTGCCCGCGACAACTTCCATCCCCGCCCCATAGCAATACTGGCACGTGACGGATGCGACTTCGTTCAGAGCATCATCATCATTTGCGGGCGCAGTGTCGAAAGGCAACGCGGGTGTGCCCGCGTCCTTTTCAGGCACGGCGCGCAGCGGTGGAATCTTCTTGGCGTTGTCAGACGACATTCTGCTCGGCGGTCAGTGCTGTATGTGTACCTTTGGACGAAGCCGCGCGGGGTAAGACTCTCTAGTGTGCGGCTACTTTTTGAACACCTCAAAAACTTTCATCTCCGAGGGGACGCGGCGGATTATAAGCACCCCAAACAAAGATTGCAAGACTAACTTCTCCGCACGATAAAACATAACAATTTCGCTCGAACTTCGTCGTTCGACTTCCCCGTTTTCACGCGATTGCAACAATGCTTGGCTCCGCACGGGGCGCGCAGGGGCGCGTTCAAAGGGCGCGCAGAATTAGTTCGAGGATGATGGCGAGCGAGATGAGAACGACGAGCGAGAGCAGGAGGACGTGAGGCCAGCCGAGTACGTAGCGGCGGCACGCGCGGCATTTGAGACCGAGACCTTTGAGTGGTCTTTTACAGTACGGGCACTTCGCCATGATTCGCAAAAATCAAACGGAGATTACCGGAGTACACAGACGCGGCCTCGCCGAAGATGGCGGCTAAAATATCAAACGTTCTGTCGAGTATGGGAGACTTGGCTTTATCGTCGCGACTGAGGCGTCTATGCTATATTTCCTCTGACATACTAATTTCAACACGGAGATAATGCAACACGCGCTTGCCAAAGAGCGCGTGGAAATTTGCGCGGCGCAACATGGGCATCTGGCAAGGACTACTCGGCAAGCTCGGCCTCTCCGACGCCTCGCGCGACCGCGGCGCGATTCGCGTCTTTCTGCTCGACGACGACGAGACGCGGCACGATTGGTTTGCGGATCGTTTCCGTGGGGATCAACTCGACATCGCCGTCGAACCGCGCCGCGCCATCGAACTCCTGTCCAACTATTTCTACGATGCCATCTTCCTCGATCACGACCTGCTGCCCGAACACTACAAATCTTCCGCGCACGATGACGAACGCACGGGCTACGCCGTCGCCGCGTGGCTCGCCGCGCGCCCCGAAGTGCAGCCCGCCGCCACCATCCTCGTCCACACGCGCAACGCAGACGGCGCGATGCGGATGGTCGAAGAGATGCGCCGCGCCGGACGCCGCGCCGAATACGTGCCCTTCCCCCTGCTCGCGCAACAGATCAAGCACTACTGGCAACGCTAGAGTTAAATCGTCGCCGCTCCGCACAAAACGCGCTTGAAGGAGCGACCCGCTGAAGGAGTGAAACTTCGATGATACGCACGCCTCGTCTTCTAATGCGCCCTCTGTTGCTTCTAATGCGCTCTCTTTCGCCGCGCCCTCATTTATTCCGTCTGGCCGCGCTTTTGCTCTGCGTCGCCGTGCACACCGCGAGCATCTGGGCGCAGATGAACGTCGAAGAGGCGAAAGCCCTCTTAAATCGCCCGCAGACCAAGGCGGCCTTCGCTTTCGTTGACAAGGAGCGCGCGACGACGCTCGAAGAGTGGAGCGCCATCACGGAGATCAACGCGCCTTCAGGCAAAGAGCGCCCGCGCGCCGAGTACATCGAAAAGTTGCTGCGCGGCTACAACCTGTCGAGCGTGCGTTACGACGCGACGGGCAACTTGATCGCGGAGCGAAAAGGGTCTGGCGGCGGCGCGCGCGTCGTCTTCGACGCGCATCTCGACACGGTCTTTCAGGAAGGCTTGAAGATCAAGACCGTCATCCGCGACGGCAAGATTTACGCGCCCGGCGTCGGCGACGACACGCGCAACATCGAAGCCCTGCTCGCCATGATCCGCGCGCTCGACGCGGCGAAGATCAAAACGCGCGGCGACCTCGTCTTCGTCTTCACCGTTGAAGAAGAGACGGCTCTGCGCGGCGCGGAGGAGTACATCAAAGAGAACAAGGGTCGGATTGACCACTACATCGCGCTCGACGGCGGCTACGAAGGCTTCACTTACGGCGGCATCGGCATCAACTGGTACCGTCATCACTTCATCGGCCCCGGCGGGCACACGCGCTCGCGCACGCCGCCCTACTCCGCCACCCTCCCGCTCGCACGCGCCATCGCGCGCATCTACGAACTCGAAGTGCCGCGCACGCCTTCTTCAAATTTGAACGTGGGGATGCTCGGCGGCTCGGAGGTCGTCAACGCGAAGGCGTCGGACGCCTGGTTTACGGTTGACCTGCGTTCGACGGACAACGGCGTGATCGCCGATCTGGAAAAGAAGATTGACGCGATCATTCAGGAAGAGGCGAAGCGCGCAGGCGTGACCGTGAAGACCGAGTTGATTTCGAGTTCGCCGTCGGCGCAGATTCCGGGGCATCGCACGTCGCCGCTCGTGCGCACAGCCGAAGCAGTCCACCTCGCGATGGGGTTTGAGAACCCGCCGATCACGATCACGGGGTCGAACAATTCGAGCGCGGCGCTGCTCGCGGGCATCTCTTCCATCTCGACCGGCGCAGGCCCCTGCGGGGATTCTCACGCGCTCACCGAATATTGCGAGATCGAACCGCTCTACAAAGGCATCAAGAAGCTCATCCTGCTCGGCCTCGCGCTCGCGGGCACGAGCGATTAGCACGACGTGATAAGCGCGTCGCGGATCACAGCGACGCGCTTTCAGGCGACGCACTTTCGAGCGACCCTTTAAGCGGGTGCTTTCGGTTGCGGGATTTCCAGATGGAACGCAGGGTCGTTGTCGGCGGGCGTGAGAAACTTGCTCACCGTGCCCTTCGTCAACGCCGCTCTAGTTGCTTTATCGAACGCCGATGGGTTCGCCAGAGACGAAGGCGCGATGTCAACCACGTTCAGGATGGCCGGGTCGGCGCAATGCCTGCTCACGCTGGCCGGGCCGAGCGCTCTGATCTTGGCCTCCATCGCCGCCTTGATCTGCACGTCGTTCTTGCCCGCATTCTTAGCCGCCACGTATGCGTCAACCACCGCTTTGCCGGGAGCTTTGTAGAGAGCCTTTTGTTTAACGACGCCTTCCTTGACGATGTTGTTGTACATGATGCGCGCCTGATCCGCAGGGGTGCGGCTGGTGCTCGTGATCAGACACGAAGCGAGGCTGGCATTCTTGAGTATTTCCGTCAGCACTCCGAGCGTGTGGACGCTGACGACGGCTTGATTGGCTTTGGGGCCGAATTTGATTGAGGGTTCAGTCATGGTGCGCGGATGATATTCATTGCGCGCGCTATGTCAAGTTTTTTTTGCATCGCCGCCCCGCAAAGCGGCGCGAAGCGTGTGTTTACGATAAATAATTCACTTACTTCTTGCGTCGCTCCCTTTCGCGGCGACGCGCGGCGGCGGCAAGTTCGCCCGGAGTCTGCGCGCCGGAGGATTGTGTTTGCGGAGTCTGCGCGCCGGACGCTTGCCGTGTGCCGGCTGCCGACGAGGAAGGTTTCGCCGCGCTCGGGTCAATCTGCTTCTCAGGCTTTCCGGTCGTGGCGAGTTCGATTTCGGAATTGGCTTCGCCGCCGATCAGGATCGCCGCGCCCGTGAAGTAGAACCAGAGCATCAGGATGATGACCGCGCCGAGCGAGCCGTAGGTGGCGTTGTAG
>DASYMM010000512.1:0-9823 GCA_036009085.1 Pyrinomonadaceae bacterium
GGTGACGTGGGTCAACAAGGGCAAAAAAGCGCATACGGTGGTGAGTAACGACAAGCTCTTTGACTCGGGGCTGGTGAACGTCGGCGCTGAGTTTACGCACACCTTCAGCACTCCCGGAACTTATGCCGTGCATTGCGCTCCACACGCGAAGATGAAAGGTCAGATCGTCGTTCAGTAAACGCAGTTATCAAGTCAACGCGGTTGTTCCGAGGATGATAAAAAATGGGTCTGCCGTTGCCGCCGTTCTCGTGGGAAAACATCCATCCGATTCTGGTCAACTTCACGGCCGCTCTCATACCCGTGTCAGTCTTCAGTGATGTAATAGGAAAGTTGTTCCGCCGTGAATCGCTTAATCACGCGGCCTGGTGGACGCTGCTTTTCGCGGCAGCGATCACCCCCGGCACGGCGTTGGCCGGATGGTTCTGGAAAAGGTCTATCGAAGCCGCCCTGCCCGCAGACATCATAGCTATCCATCAGTGGTTGGGGATTTCGTTGGCCGTTGCCTTCATCGTACTGGCGCTCTGGCGCGGGTTGCTCCATCGACGCGGCGAAAGTCCGGGTTTCAGCTATCTCCTGCTGGCAACGCTCGTCATGGCGGCGCTTCTATATCAGGGACACCTCGGCGGCGGTATGACTTTCGGCTAGGCTGATCTAAAAAGCGGCAGTCAAGCGGTAGGGTGGTGAAAGTTATTTCGGGCGCGCAGTTCTGCGAATCCATTTCGCAAGACTGCGCGCCCGCCCCATTTCGCGGCTCTCAATTTCCTTGATGCAAAACTTACGTTCGCCTATACCGGGCTTACTCGCTGCTTCCCGCAGAGCCACGCGACGAGGATCGAAATCATATAGAGGACAACCATCGGGGCTGCAAACAGCAACATGTTGAGTACGTCGTTCGTGGGCGACAGCACGGCGGCCGCGCCTGCGATGACCACGCTTGAGACACGCCAACTGCGGATCAGAAACGACGCCGTAACCAGCCCGATGCGCGACAGCACGTAGGTGACGGCGGGCATCTGAAAGACGATGCCCATCGCCAGCATGATGAGAATGATGAAGTCGAAATAGTCGTCGGCCTTGAGGTAGAGCTTGAAATCTTTGCCGAGACTGAGCAGGTAGATGGCTGCCGGTGGGAAAAGGACGTAATAGGCGAAAGCCGCCCCGATGAAAAAGGAGATTGAGGAAAGCGAAATGAAAGGCATCACGTAGCCCCGCTCGTGCGGGTGGAGGCCGGGGGAGATGAAGCCCCAGATTTGCCATAAGAGGAACGGTAAGGCCAGACAGACTGCGGCATACAGAGAGACTTTGACATACAGCGAGAAGGGTTCCATCGCCGTATTGACGATCAGCTTCTCGTCCGCGCCGGTCAACTCGTCGGGCGGTGCGGCAGCGAAGTCGAAGGGCAGCAGCGTGCCGACGGGGAGCAGGGTGTGGCCGACGATGAGCGGTTCTTCCATCAGGAGAACTTTCCGCCCATCTGCGTCATGCGCCACCCGCGCCGCGACGGTCGTGCCGAGCGGCACGGTGCTCTGTCCGAGTTTGATCGGTTCGGCAAACGTGTATTTACAAAGCATGCCCTCCTGCAAAGATGCGAGAGACACGGCGGGCATCTCGCCCGCGAAACCTCTCACGGGTAGCTGCCTGCGTTGCGCTTCGGCGAGCGCCGTTTTGATCGGCACGGCGAGAAAATTATAGATGTAGTCGGAGACGAACCAGCACCCAAAGAGCGCCACCACCACAAAGACGACCGAACGCACGATACGGCGGCGCAGTTCGTCGAGGTGCGCTAGAAAAGACATCTGCGCGCCCGGTGCGAAATCGTCTTCTTCGATGCTCTCGGTTAGGTTTAGAGTAGTGGACATAAATTACGCCTGTCGAGGTGCGCGACCTACACACTTCCTCTCGTCATTTCAAAATATGAATCGCAGTCCGAGTTGCACCTGGCGCGGATCAGAGGCGGCGAGGGGTCGCCCGAAGTTCGGCAGCGGCGTGCGCCCGGTTCCGAAGACGTTGTTCGGCACCTGATAGTTAGCCCGGTTGAAGACGTTGAAGGCTTCGACCGTAGCTTCCAGAGCGGCGCGCTCGCCGAAGCGGTGACGATGACCGAGGCGCAGGTCGAGCGTGGCGAAGTCGAAACCGCGTCCGGTATTGCGTCCCAGCCCGGCGGGGCGGTCGTTGAAATTCGTGTCCGCGTTGCGGTCGCTGCCGGTCAGGACGTTGAAGGGCAGGCGCGACGCGTAGGTGAAGATGTAGCCGAGTTGAAGGGCGGAGAGAGCGCGCCGGAAGAATGATCCGGCGGGCGCGTCCGTCGCCGCGAGCGTGCCGCTCAAGACGAGTCGATGTCGCTGGTCGTTGTCTGAGAGGCCGCGCTCGTCACGGAGATCGAAGTTGTCCTGCGGCGTGGAGAAGAAGAAGTTGCCCGCCGTGTCAATCGCTTTGGAGAGCGTGTAGGAGACGCGCAGTTCGCTCGACTGCGCGATGCGCTTTTTGAATGAGACGAGCAGACCGTCGTAGTAAGAGTCGCCGGAAGATTCAAAGCGGCTGATGTTGCCCCAGTTCGGGTCGGGGCGACCGAGGTTCGGGATGCCGAGTTGGCGGGACTGCGGCAGGGTCAGGGTAGGCACGTTGACGTTGCGCGACAGGATCAGGTGCAGCCCGCGCAGGTGCAGGTAGCCGACCGAGAGCGACGCGCCGCCCGGCAACTCGCGCTCGATCTGTAGACTCGCCTGCATGCTGTAGCTGTTCTCGATCTGCGGGTCGATCCTCGTGATGTTAGGTCTCGTCGGCAGTTGCGCCGGCAGCGCGGGCAGCACATCGGGAAAGACGGGCGCGTCCGCGTCCGTCGGCGCGAGTTGGATCACGACGTACTTCGAGCCGTCGCGCTGCAAGGCGTTGGAGGTGGCGCGCAGCGGAATGCGGTCGAAGTAGAAGCCGAAGCTCGCGCGCACGACGGTCGTGCGTGCGCCGGGGGCGAAAGCGACGCCGAGGCGTGGCGCGAAGTTGTTATTGTCCGTGGCGATGGGCGAGGGAAGAAACTGCACGTCGTAGCGCAGACCGGCATTGACGGTCAGGTCGGAGCGCGGTCGCCACTCGTCATGGATGAAGAGTCCAGTGTTCGGGTTCGACTGGAACTGCGCGGGCGCGCCGAACGCCTGCTGGAAACTGCCGTAGTTGCCTGTGAGGAAGTTGGCGCGCGAGGTGAAGGTGTAGAGTCCTCCGGTCGCACCGGGGAAATTGATATTGACGCGGTTGAGGAGTAAATCCGCACCCGCCTTGAGCGTGTGCGCGCCGCTCTGCACGGAGAAGTTTTCGACGAACTCATACACGTCCGCGTCGCGGGCTGTAGGCGAGAAGGTGGCTGCGCCGAAACTGGCGACGCCCGAGATGTTGACGGCAGGGGCGATGGCTTCGTTAACGGGCGCGCGCAGACGGCTGCGCGTGAACTGAAAGCGCGCTTCGTTCAAAGCGCGCGATGAAACTGTCGAGACGAGGCTCGTGGCGAAGGTCTGATCAAAGTTGTCGAGGCCGGTGCCGCGACTGAACGCGTTCAGGCCGCCGACGGTGCGCGAATTTTTGGCGGAGATGCGGTAGAGATTGTAACGCGCCGTCAGGAGTCCGGCGGCGTTCATGTTGTGGTCTATGCGTGCGAAGAAATTCGTGGAGTCGTGCCCGGCGGGGACAATGCCGGTTTCAAGCCGCGCGCCGGGAAAGCCGATTTGGTCGAGCCGCGTGTTAAGGCTTGCGACATCGGCGGGTGAGATCGTGATGACCGCCGAGTCGTGGCGACGCGTCTGCTCGAAGTTCGTGAACAGGAAGGTGCGGTCGCGCTTGACGGGACCGCCCATGCTCGCGCCGTATTGCGCCTGCGTGAGCGGGTCTTTCGTGGGC
This sequence comes from Pyrinomonadaceae bacterium, assembly GCA_036009085.1. Lineage (GTDB taxonomy): Bacteria > Acidobacteriota > Blastocatellia > Pyrinomonadales > Pyrinomonadaceae > JAIVJZ01. The sequence continues at coordinate 3,886 of DASYMM010000512.1, forward strand.
GAGAGCGGGTTGCGCGCGTCGAAGCGTTGATTGCGCAGATAGCCGTAGAGACGACCACGCCAGTCGTTCGTGCCCGACTGCGTCACGATATTCACGACGCCGCCGGATGCGCGCCCGATCTCGGCCACGCCGCCCGACGTGATGACCTGAAACTCTCGCACGACCTCCTGACTGAAAGAGGTGCCGGTCAGGTTCGCCGCGTCGTCGTTGGCCGACAGGCCATCCACGATGAAGGTGTTGTTCAGGTTGCGTTGACCGGCGATGGTGAGTCCCGTGCCCGCGACCGAGGAGGTTTCGGCGAAGCGTTGCACGGAGCCGGTGTTGGTGCGAGAGACGCCGGGGACTAAGAGCGCGAGGTCGAGATAGTTGCGCCCGTTCAGCGGTAAGCTGTCCACCTCCTGTGGAAGGATCGTCCCTGACACCTGCGTGCGTGCGGCCTCGATGACGTTCCCGTCAGATGTGACCTCGACGCTTTCCGCGACTCCGGTTACATCCAGCCTGACGAGCATGTCCGCCGCCTGCCCCACCGCCAGCGTGAGAGTCCGTCCGTAGACCGCGAAGCCCGTTTGTTCAACGCGGAGGTGATATGCGCCGACAGGTAGATACCGGAAAAGATAGCGGCCACCGTCGTCGCTGACTGCGCTCGCGCGGCGGTTCGTCTCCAGATTGACGACGACGACCGCCGCGCCGCTCACCGCTGCCCCGCTCGCGTCTTCGACGCGCCCGCCGAGCATTGCCGAAGAGACGGGCTGCTGTGCGGAAGATCGTCCCGCGCCGCCCGCCAGCAAGCCGCAGGCTAAGAGGAGAACAGCCGTCTTCAAACTCGCGCCACGCATGCGTGCCCGTTGCCGTGCGAAGCTGTGCTCGATGTTCAGCATTTTAAACTTCATCGTGTGTGCCTCGCAGCGCACGATTCTCGTGTCAAAGGTCAGCCGCGCAATTCAACCGCGCTCGCCGCCTCTTCATCCGGGTGCTGTCGGTCTGTGTGTAAAACTGTTGCGGCAGATAGTTCGGCGGCGGCAGGTAGCGTTCGTGGTGCGCCCGCTTCCTTTTCTCTCAACGCCTCCGCTTCCCAGGTGTGTTTGAAATCGTCCGAGGCGGCGCGCAACTGGTTGAGCGCGCGCGCGAACGAACGGCTTAATTCCGGCAGCTTGCGCGGGCCGAAAACGATCAGCGCGAAGAGTAGCACCACGAGCAACTCGGTCGTGCCGATGGATTCCAGAAACAGGAGACAATACATTGCTGCACCTCATCGCCGCCGTTTGGCGACCGCGTCAAGTTCGCCTTTCCGTTCACACGCATTGAAGCGCGCTCCGGTTAGTCGAGTTGCCGGTTCGTCTTCTCGTCCGGGACGATGCCTTCGCCGAGTCCGGCCGTCTCTCGTTTGAACTCGCGGATGCTCTTGCCCAGTCCCTGCGCCAGTTGCGGCAGACGCGTGCCGCCGAACAGCAGCAGCAAAATTCCCAAAACAATCACCAACTCCTGCATTCCGATCATGCCCAAACCCAGTATGTAATCCATCATTCTTTCTCCCCTCATCTGCTTCACATGTTGTCGTAGAACGAACAGCCTGACTGCGCCCTGTGACTGGCGGCAATGTGGCACACGTCCCCTCAATCGGTTCCTTGATTGCCTGACCTTGAAGTCTTTACTTACGCTTTGCCGGCCTCGCGTCTTTCCGCACCAGTTCCATCAAACACTTCGGGCAAGTGCCCGGCGCGTTCGAGCGCATGTCCCGATGCATCGGGCAGACGTAGCCAGTCGCACGCCGCCGGACAGCCTTTTTACGCACCACGCGGTAGCGTCGGCTGAGCGCGTGATGATGTCCTTGCTGCCCGTCCTCAATCGCGGATGCGCACGGCGGTTCGACGAATGCGAGCGCGAGCATGACGGCCACGCCAGACGCGATGACGGTATAAATATTTTTCGCCATGACAAATCTTCCTTGTCTTCACATCTTGATCCGCTCCGGCTTGCGCGTCGCCGTGCGGCCATATTTACGCGGGTTGAGACCCGGCACTTTCCAGCGCCTTCCGACCGGACGCTTCATTCACCCTCCAATGAAGCGTCCGGGTGCAGCGGACGGCAGATAGACCCTTCTTACTTGCCGTCCGCGCACGCAAGGGCAAGTCCTTAATCACCCTTGCGCGAGAGGCCGACCCACATGCGGGCGGTGGGAAAACCGGAAGACGAGCACGCCCGCGCTTGCCTAACGTCTGGAGATGGAATCGCTGCCGGAGTTCGTGACCCAGACGCCGTTCGGAGTGACGGCGACGCTGTAAGGGCTGACGCCGACTTTCAGTGTGGTGAAGACGCTGCCGTCGCCGCCGAGCACCGAGACGCTGTTGCTGCCGTTGTTGACGATCAGCAGGTTGCTCCCGTCAAAGGTGATGCCCGATGCGCCGTCGCCGACCATTGCCTTCGCCACCACCTCGCCCGTGCCCGGGTTCAACTTCATCACGTTGCCGCTGAAGAAGTTTGTGACCCAGATACCCTTCCCATCGAACGCGAGGCCGGAAGGGCCGTCGCCCACCGGGTAAGTGCCGAGCAGCGCGCCCGCCGCCGAGAGCTTCGTCACCGTGTTGCCCTTGTTGTTCGCCACCCAGATGTTCGCCCCGTCCGAAGCCAGCGCGACCGGACGCTTGCCCACCGGGTAAGTGCCGAGCAGCGCGCCCGCCATCGAGAGCTTCGTCACCGTGTTACCCTTCTCGTTGGCTACCCACACGTTCTGGCCTGTGATGAGCACGGCTTGCGGGCCTGCGCCGACCGCATAGGTGCCGAGCAACGCGCCTTCCAGAGACAACTTAGTGACCGTGTTGCCGGAATTGTTTGCCACCCAGACGCTCGCCCCGTCGGAGGCAACGCCGGTCGGGTTCTTGCCGACGACGAAGCGACCCAGGACAGCCCCGTTCGCGGCCACCTTCACCACGTTGCCGCTGAACTGATTCGTGACCCAGATGCTCGTGCCGTCCGAGGCAACGCCGGTCGGGCCATCGCCCACATTAACCTCGATGGCTGATGACGGGTCATAACTCGCCGGGGCAGTTTTCATTGTTGTTGTTGACGTTGTTGACGTAGTGTCCATCGTCTGCGCTGATGCGACGATTGACGACAGCATCATGGCAGCCGCAACGAGCAGTGCGCGCGATAAGACGATTTTTCTCTCACTCTTGCTTCTCATTTTCCTTCTCCTTTTGCGGTCTGCGGCTGATCTACCCAACCGATTGATTCGGCGATCCAACTGGCTTTGGACATTCCCGGACACGACCCCCACAGTTGCAGCGGCTCGTTGCCGTAGCGCACGTTCCCGATATGCGACGACTTGATGGCGTCAACGTTCGGGTCGGGGTCGGTGAAGCCGAGCTTGCGCCGCAGCAACTCCATGTCTGCCGGCGTTCCGGTGAGGAACGACCAACCCTTCCTCACTTTGAAGGCTTCGGCATAACGCCGGAGCACGTCCGGCGTATCCTCCTCCGGCTTGAGCGTGAACGAATACATGAAGATGTCTCGCCCCAGCCGGTTGCCGAGTAACTTCTGAAGCTTAGCGAGGTTGGCCGTGATGCCGGGGCACACGCCCTCACACCTGACGTACATGAAGTTGATGAGGACGATCTTGTCTTTCAACAGGTCGTCGTAGAAACGCACCTTGCGGCCTTCGTGCGTCGTCAACACCACGTTCGGGAAATGACGCTCGCGAATTCGTTCGCGCGCAGATTTATTTTCGACCGGCACGCTCGATAACGGCGTCGTCCCGGCTCTCGCCACGAGCGCACCGGCGAAGGGTGCCGCGCCGAGCAATGCCAACACGCTTCTTCTGTTGATGTGCTGCATAGTTCAACCGATCCTTTCTCCAATCTCTGGAATTCATGAGCCTTCATGCGCCTCATGCACCTCTCACGAGGCGCGTGAGGCGCGCAAGCGGACTACGGATTGGTTTTCAAGTCGCCCGTGTCGTTGATCTCCAAGAGCACCATCATCGCGTGGTCTTCGTGCACGACGTTGTGGCAGTGGATCGGGTATTTCCCGACGAAGTCGCGGAAGCGGAAGAACATCTTTGCCTCCATGTTGTGCTCCAACCTCAGCACGTCCTTGCGCCCCGCCTGAATGATGCCCGATGTGGCGGGCGCGTTCCCGTTGATTTGAAGCGTCTGGAACTCCTCGAAATGCATGTGAATCGGGTGCTGCCAGCCGCCGGAGTTGTTCTGGAATGTCCATTTCTCGACCGAGTTGCGCTTGATGGCGAAGCGTATGTCCTCGCACGTCGCGAACTTGCCGTTGACAGCCCACTGCCCGTTGTTGCGCTCGAAGCGGAAGGTGCGCGTCACGCGCGGCGTGGGCAGCGTGTCCGGGAAGTCGTAGAAATAGACGGCCTGACTAGCCGGGATGTTCGCCGGGTTGATGCTGTTGTCTGCGACGACCGGGCCGTCCACGATGATCTTCAGGATTTTCGTGCCCTGACCGGGACTCAGCACGTCGCCCGTCGGGCCGCGCCCGTCCTCCTGCTCCATCCGGTTCTCGATGTAGAAGGTTTTGCCTTGCAGTCCGGTGAAGTCAACGATCACGTCAATGCGCTCGGCCACCGAGATGCGGCAACCGTTATTCACCTGCACGGGCTTCTTCAACAAGTTTCCGTCCGTGCTGATCTGCCAGAAGGGCTTGCTCGTGTTGTTGGTCGGGTCGAGCACAGCCATCTGGTAGAAGCGCGACGGCCCCATGTTCAGCCAGCGGAAACGATAGCGGCGCGGGCTGACGTGCAGGACGGGCTGCACCTTGCCGTTGACCTGCATCTTGTCGCCGAGAATGCCGTCGAGGTTGAAGAGGTCGAAAGCCAACTGGTCTGTCTCGGCGTCATAGACCGCATCGTTGAAGACCATGTTGATGTCGTAGTCGGGAAAGCTCGGGAGTTTGAAGCCGGTGTTCTCGTTGCCCGTGTCGTAGGCGGAGTTCTCCGGGTGGAAGAGATTGTACATGCCGGCGAGTCCCTTGTAGACGTTCTGCGCCGTGAAGTCTATGCGGTGATCGTGATACCAGAGCGAGTGCATGGACTCGCGGATGTCGCCCGTGCCGGGGTGCGTGGAGTTGATGCCCGCCAAGACGTTCGGGTAGTGGTGGTCATACCACTTACCGCTGGGGTTGAAGTAGCAGGGATAACCGTCCGACTCCGACGGCGTGTGCCCATTGTGCAAGTGAGTGGTGGTCGAGTTCAGCCCAAAGCCGTTGTTCTGCGTGGGCAGATCGTTGAACTGGCGCACGAGGATCGGCTCGCCGTAACGCGCGACGAAGAGCGGCCCCGGAAACTTTCCGTCGAAGCCCCAGAGGGTTGACGACTGGACGAAATCGGGCGACGACTTGGCCTGAAAGGCTTGCTGGTGAATCTCATAATATTTCTGCGGGGGAAACTGCGCGAACGCCTGATGCGCGACCGAACGGCTCTCGCCGTTCAAATTGTTCGGAGCGGCTTGCGGGTCTGGACCCGTAAGCGCCGAGGCGCTCGCCACCGGCTGCTTGATCTGGAGTCGCGGCATCTCCTCGATGAATGCTCTCGTGGGGCGACTCTGCGGGGTGTCGTCAACATAGCCGGCGCTCGTGAGCGGGCGCGCGCTCAAGCCCACCTTGGGGATGAGCAGACCGGCGCTGGTCAGGAGACCCATCTTTAACAGGTCGCGTCGGCTGAGACCTGCGGCAATCAGTTCGCGCCTGTTTTTGGCGGCGACGATTGATGCTCTCTCTCTCGTTTTATCTCGCTTCGGGGTTTTCGCCATTACTGTGCTCCTTCGTCTGGATTACCGAATCGTTTCGGATCGTTGCGGCTACTGGTTTCGAATTCTCCCCAAGCCGTCGAATGCGGAAAGACACATCGAGAGCTATAGAGAACTTCGGAGTTACTCCATCGAAATCTGCCGTGTATGCCGGCAGTCATGCCGCTCTGGCGGCACGG
>DASYMM010000513.1:0-2535 GCA_036009085.1 Pyrinomonadaceae bacterium
ATGTACATGGCGACCGCCGGGTGCGCGAGCGGGTTCGCGCTCAAGAAACGTTGCGAGCGCGCGACGATGGGCGCGCCCGGTCGAAAGGCTCTGTACTCGCGCCCGTTCACCGTCACGAGCGACGGCACGAAGGCGAACTGCCCCACGATCTGCCCGGTCGCGCCGTCGGTCGCCACCGTGCCCGAAACACCGCCGAGCGGCGCGGCAATGACGGCGCGTTCAAAGAGATGCTCCGTCAGACGCCCCCACTCCGTCTCCTCCACCCACAGCTTTTGCAGCGCGGGAAAATCTGCGGGCACGATCAGCCGGTACTCAAGCGACATAACCCTCTGCTGCTCCTTCTAGTCTCCCGGCATCACGTACCAGCACTCCGGCGCGACGCGACCGGCGGGCAACGTTTCGTCAATCGAGTTGCAGGCGAAAGCGAACTTGTAATCGGTCGGCGCGAAGCCGAGCGAGCCGAGCGCGGGACGAAGCGACGGCGTCGCCATCGCCTTCAACGTGTCGCTATCCGTCGGCGCAAGACCGTCGCGGCGCGCGTGTGCCAGATAAACAATCGCGGCGGCCAGCACGCCTGTTAACTCCTGCGTGCACGGCGCGAGCGCGTCCGCGATCAAGCCGCCGCGTTTCTTGACGGCCACGTAGCCGCACAAACTCTCGTCTCGACGACGACGCACTTCCAAAGCCACGCGCCCGCTGTTTCGATAAGCGAGCCAGCGCGGCCGACGCACCACGCCGCACGTCCCTTTGAAATTCTCACAGGCCGCGCGCCACAACGCTTCATACTCCTCGCCGAAGGCGACCACCGGCTGCGCGTAGAGTTCCGCCGCCGCTTCCACGATCTGCGACGGCAACTCTGCGTCCAAACAAAACGTCGCACAGTCGAACTCGGCAGTACGAAAGCGTGTCAGCCGTCGAAGCGCGGGCAGCCACGAGTGTTCCGGCAGCGTATAAACGATGCTGTAGCCCTGCGCGATGGCCTCCGCCTCCGCCGCGTAATAGAGCGCGACCGCCGGGTGCTCGCGGCTGCGGACGGAATCCCGCCGCGCTTCCTGTCGCAGGATAGGCGCGGAGAGACGAAGCGCACTCACTTCCCTGTCGCCCACAGAGACGCGCGCGGGTGTAAAAATCTCCTGCCCGACGACTTCACCACGCGCGTCTTCGGCCACCATGATCAAACACGCTCCGTGCGGCGTATCGAGAAACCATTCGCGCCATTGTTCCTCGCCGATCACGCCCCAACCGGCCTCCTCCCACAGTCGCAGTAGTCCCGGCAAGTCGCGCTCCTCAAACAGACGGTATGTTAGTCCCTCACTCATTCCATGTTACTCAACCCTTCGCGCCTTAAGTTCTGACTTTGCGCCTTTGCCAGATCGGCGGCGGCGGCGACTTCAACCGCCGAAGGCTCGCCCGCCGCACGCACCACACGCAGCAACGTCCGCGTCGTTGCGGCGCACTCCTGATACATGCGCGCCGCCAACAACGCGGCACACGCGCCAAGCAACACGGCGGCAACCCACGCGCCGTCGAGCGACGCTGCGACGGATAAACCGGCGAAGAGAAAAATCGGCATCAACCATGCGCGCGAGATGCGCGGCCACAGGCGAAAGCGCGCGAGTTGCTTGCCGCCCCCGTGTTCTTCCAAGACCATGCGCGCCCGCGCCGAACCGAGCACGCCCCCGCGCATCTCCAAATCCCACGCATCGAAATCGCCCCCGCGAAGCACGCACGCGCCGCGCTCGCGCAAGTTGCTTTCGACGGCGCGGAGTCTGTCGTCCGCCCCTTGCCAATGCTCGCTCCAGACGGACGCCGTGCGCGGCCACGGCGGGGAGAAGCCGCTCTGCAAACCGCGCGTGCGCCAAGGGGTGAGGCCGAAACGCAGTCGCCCGCGCAGGCGTGCGAGCGGCTGAATCAGGTGCATGAACGTCGTCACGCTCCACAATTTGAACCGGGCAAGACGCGTGGCGGGCGCGCTCGTAAAATGCGCCCGCGCCGCGCTCAATCCCGACTGCGCGAGCAATGCGCCGACCGCGAGCAGAAGCACGGGCGACGCCCATAGCAGCGGCTTCCAGAGCAGGCCGAGAGCCGACAACCCCGCGAGCAAAAGTATGACGAGATACCATTCGGGCATGAGCGGCAGAGAAGAGATCAACCCCTGCGCCGGTTGGTAGAGCGACTGAAACAGTCCGCTGCCCCAAGTGCCTTGATAAATTCGCCCGCGACGAAACGAGAGCGCACGCGTCAAACCTTTTCCGTAAAGCCGCCCGCCCCACGTCAGGTGTCCGGCGGCGTTGTACTTCTCCGGCCACTTCGCTTCGAGCAACGCTTCGGCCTTGCCGTAACCCTGCTGCTGCCGCCAGTACATCCGCACCGAGTTGCGCCTGTGATGCCAGACCATCGCCGCCGGGCTGAAGCCGAGCGTGCCGCCCGCCGCTTGCACGCGCCAGCACAAATCAACGTCGTCGCCCGCCTGCCGGTAAATTGGATCGCACCCGCCGACGCCGAGCAGCGCGTCGCGTCGAAACGCCATGTTGC
>DASYMM010000514.1:0-13394 GCA_036009085.1 Pyrinomonadaceae bacterium
ACGAAATCTGCCGCGCGTTGAAATGCCAGCCCGGCGACTTACTCATCTTCGTAGACAAACCCGCACCCGCCACCACCCGCGCCCAAAAGGGAACACGCAAAGCAAAATAAACCTAACCCTAACCCCTGTTACTCGCCCACCTCTCCCAACTCCCGCCCAATCTCCTCCACATCCCTATCCCGCCGGTGATACCCCATCCGCTCAATCATCGCCCGCGCCGTCTCCCAACTCGCCCGCGCCCGCTCCCTCTCACCTCGTGCCAGATAAAGCCGCGCGTACTCTAAATGGCAATCAGCTTCATGCAGCACCATACTTCCGCGTTTAGCAATACTCATCGCCTCGTCCAGATCGGCTTGTGCAAGACCAAATTCACTTTCGATCCGATATAAATGCGCGCGCGCCAGCAACCCGCGAGGTAACTCATCTATACTTCCCGCTTGACGTAATCCCTCAACAGCTCGTTTTAGATAGTCTGTTGCTTCAGCAAAATTGCCGGTGGCTTCTTGTTGTGCTTGAATTAAATAAGCTCGCCCCATTGAAAGGCAATCAAGGGCGATGGCAAGGAGCAAACCGTGTGGTGTTACCCATGCAAGAGTCTGTTTAGCTCGGGTTTGCACCTCTTGATACTTTCCCTGATCCAGCAACAAATCACAATATAGAAAGCCCCGAAGTGAGTAGAGGATCGAGAAATCTGACTGCTGCTCCTTTTGCATGTTCTCAGCTTCGCGGAAAACACTTACTGCTTCTAACAGGCGACCTGCATAGTAAAGAGTATTAGCCAAAGTGGTTCTTCTGACCATTATTTCAAATCTGTTCTTGCTTTGGTCTGCAAACTGTACACTTTGTTGGGCATAGGCGAGAGCTTGTGACAGATCGCCGAGAGTGAGATAGGTTTCACTGAGATTACTAGCCCCGATAGATGCATTTATCCAGTTCTTCTGTGAAATACGAGCCTCTAAACCAGCCTGCATTGGTTGAGTTGATTCCTTTAGCTGACCTAATGCGCGGAGAGTAAAACCAGCGGCAGACAGTACATACGCTTTACCGTTCTCTGTTAGTCCTGACACGGGCTGCTGCCAAGGAGGAGCGAAAAAGCTGCTCAGAGCAGTTAGATCAGCACCAAACGCTCCAAGTTTATTAATACTGAATTCCTCTTCACCCCTACTGACCCGCCGCCAGAACACCTCCTCAAACACTTCCTGATGCCTATCAGCCTCACAGCCATGAGCAATTGCTGCGTAGAGCGGAGCCATCTCTTCAAGGGTGTCGGGGAACTCTTTAGTCGTGTCCCGAAGGTGTTCATAGAGACGGTTGTTGCCTTCACGCCAAGCGTCGGGGCTGGTTCGCTTAAGTTGCTGCCCGAAGTGTTCGCGCACGAGCGGATGAGTGTCTAGCGCGCCTGTTTGATTGTGATTTGACTCGGCAAGGAGTTTTGCGCGGCGTAAGCGGGATAAGACTTGCTGCCATTTCGGTTCGCTCAAACCCTGTAACGCATCGGTCAGGCCGGGGATGGCGGGCACGGCGCGCAACGCGGCTATAGCATCTTTGTCGGCGGGGCGATTGAATAGGCCGAGGATGCGCAGCACGGATAGCTCCGCCCCTTCGCCGAACCATTTTTCGTAAGAGGCCATGACCTTTTGCGCATGCCGGCCATATTTCTCGTCCTCTTCAAGGCCGCGAACTTCTCCGCGTCGGTTAACATCGCCGCTGCAAACGTCGCTGAGATAGCTGCCGAGGAGTGTGAGCGCGAGGGAGTGACCGCCGAACTCTGTGGACGCCTGTTCGAGTTCGGCCTGTGTGCCTTTGACACCCTGAGCCTTGAGCACTTGCGCGCCTGCTTCGGGTGAGAGGTGTTCGAGGTCAATGCGTGGGGCGGTGCTGCTCTCGAAGGAACTGAGATCGTTGACGGGGACGCGTGTGGAGATGAGGCACAAGCCTTGGTTGGAGGCGGCAAGGCTGCGTAGGAGCGATTGGAGGGCTTGATCTTTGAGGCGGCCTTCGCCTGCGCCGGGCGGGTGTTGGAGCGGTTCGAGGCCGTCGAGGACGAGCAGGGTGCGTTGTGCGGCGACGAAGTGCGCGAGGCGTTCGCCTTTGTCCCATGGGGAGCCTTTGTTGGGGTCTGGGTCGCCGAAGAAGACGAGGGCGGCTTCGATGAATTGGTCGGCGGAGGCGGCGCGGTCGGTCGTGCCCTGACTGTAGAACGACCAGGCATAGACGAGTTTCGCGCCGCGATAATCGTCGCGCGCCATTCTTCCGAGCCAGTGATTGACGAGGGCGGATTTGCCGACGCCGCCCCAGGCGACGAGACTGAGGAGGTGCGTGCCTTGATCGTCCCACGCCTCGTCTAGGAGGCTGAGGACTTTATCGCGGCCAAACAGTTCGCGCCCGGTGACGGGGAGGCGGCTGATGGAGATTTTGTCGGGCGCGCACGGGGCAGGCTTTGCGGGGTCGCCGGTCAAAGGGGTTTTGTGCGCGTTCCAGTTGGCAACCGCTGTGCTGGCTTGCGCTGCGAGGTGTTGGCAGTTGTCGAAGAAACTGACGATGTAGTCCGTGCTCATCTCATCGCGGAGGAGTCTGAGTTTTTCAGCCGCCGCGCCCTGTTCCGTTTGCGAGTGCGGCCAGAGGGCGTTCTCGTGGAGCAGGAAGAGTAAGCGTGGAATGCCTTTGGCGACGGCGTGGCGAAACTCCAGTTCGGTGATGGATTTTTGCTCCGGGTTATCTCTGGCGGGCACGTAGCCGTAACGCCACGCGAAGATGCCTAGGTAGAGATCGCAAGCGGCGACATCGGCGAGGCATTTGTCGAGCGGGCGTTGGTCGGCGGCGACGTAGTGCTCCATCGCGACAACATCGTGCCCCATCGTGCGCAGTGCGTCATAGACCGCCTTGCGGCACTCTTGCAGGTCGCTGTAGGTTGCGGAGAGGTAAATTCTTGCCACGTCGGTCTCCCTTGAGAATGGTTGCGCCGCGTGAAAGGTGAAGAAGTTGTCGGCGGCTGTAGATTGCGATGCTCTTGCGCTCCGTGCGGCCCGCGCCGGAGAGCATAAACCGTAAGCGGCTCGCGTTGGAAGGAAAAGTTGGCGGAAGGAAAACTTAACGGCGGAAGGGTGAAAAGAAGACGCGGAAGCGTCGGGCAAACGTGAAAAGGTTCGCTCGCGGCGTGCTTGTCGGGCGCGGAGCGGGCGTGTTAATTTCGGTGTTTCGCGTGGGGCGAGTTTTCCAGACTATCTGTGTCGAAGTGCGTGCGACGGGCGCGCGGGGAAAGTAGAACTTGGCTGCGCTGCGGCTTTCTATGAGTGATAACGGGAACAATTTGAAGGAGCAGGTGCGCGCCTTCTGGCAGGCGAACCCGTGCGGGACGAAGTTTACGGACGCCGAACAGGGGTCGCGTGAATTTTACGAGCGCGTGGCGGAGCATCGCTATGCGACGGAGTGGCACATCCCTGCGGCGGCGGGTTTCGGGCGCGCGCGCGGTTTGCGCGTGTTGGAGATCGGGTGCGGGTTGGGGACGGACGGGGCGCAGTTTGCCCGCGCGGGCGCGGATTATACGGGCGTTGATTTGACGGACGCGGCGGTTGACCTGGCGCGCAAGTGTTTCGCCGTCTTCGGACTCCGTGGCGACTTTCGCACGGCGGATGCGGAGCAACTCGATTTCGCGGACGAGTCTTTCGATATAGTCTATTCGCACGGCGTCCTGCATCACACGCCGGACACGGCGCGGGCGGTGCGGGAAGTGCATCGCGTCTTGCGTCCCGGTGGCCGCGCCGTGGTGATGCTCTATCATCGCAACTCTTACAACTACCGCGTCAACATCGGCCTGCTCCGTCGCGCCGGGGCGCACTTGCTGAAAACACCTGCGGGCTTGCAGTTGGCGCATCGTCTGACGGGCGAACCCGTCGCGTCGCTCACAGAGCACGCGGCACGCATCAAGACGGACGCGGAGAGTTATCTCGCGCCCGGCGAGTTTTTGAACCGCAACACGGACGGCGCGGGCAATCCGCTCGCGCGCGTCTATTCGAGACAAGAGGCGCGCGAGTTGTTCAGAGATTTCGCGTCGGTCGAGACGGCGACGCACTTTTTGAATAAACGCTGGCTGCCCGTGGTCGGTAATCTGTTGTCGCGCCCCTGGGAAGCGCGGCTCGCCTCGCGTTGGGGCTGGCACCTGTGGATTTACGCGCGCAAAGGAGCGTCGAAAAGGGTTTGACGGAGAAGCAAAACATTCTGGTGACGGGCGGCGCGGGCTTCATCGGCTCGCACCTCGTCGAAAGCCTGCTCGCGGAAGACGCGTGGCGCGTCACAGTCATTGACGACTTCAACGACTTCTACGACCCCGCGCTCAAGCGCAGGAACGTCGCGCCGCATCTTGAGCGCGCAGACTTTCAACTCGTCGAAGCGGACATACGCGAACGCGCCGCGCTCGAACGAGTTTTCGCCGCGACGCAGTTCGATTGCATCGTGCATCTGGCGGCGCGCGCGGGCGTGCGTCCTTCGCTCACGGAGCCGTTTTTGTACGCGGAGACGAACATCACCGGCACGCTCAATCTGCTCGAATGCGCGCGGCAGACGGGCGTTCCGCAGTTTGTCTTCGGCTCGTCTTCGTCCGTCTACGGCATCAACGCGAAGGTGCCTTTCTCAGAGGACGATCCGATTCGACAGACGATCAGCCCCTACGCCGCGACGAAAGCGGCGGGCGAAATGCTCTGCCACACCTACGCGCACCTCCATCGCCTGCGCTGCGTGGCCTTGCGTTTCTTCACCGTCTACGGCGCGCGGCAGCGTCCCGATCTCGCGATTCACAAGTTCGCCCGGTTGATCTCCGAGGGCAAGCCGATCCCCGTCTTCGGCGACGGCACGACGCGCCGCGATTACACCTACATCGAAGACATCATCGCGGGCGTGCGCGCCGCCATCGGCTACACGGCGAGCGACTACGAAGCGATCAACCTCGGCGAATCGCGCACAGTGGAACTGCGCGAACTCATCGCGCTGTTGGAACAAGAACTCGGACGCGAAGCCCTGATCGAACGCCAACCCATGCAACCCGGCGACGTGCCGCAGACCTTCGCCGACATCGCCAAAGCGCGCCGCCTGCTCGGCTACAACCCGCAGACACAGATCGAAGAAGGCATCCGCCGCTTCGTCTCCTGGTTTGAAAAGCAGTGACGAGTGACAAGTGACGAGTGACAAGAAAAGACGTAAATCGTGAATCGTCAATCGTGAATAGATAAAACCAAGTCTTTCTATTTACGATCTACGATTCACGATTGACGATTCACTTGTCTTCGCTCGTCACTCGTCACTCGTCACTTGTCACTTATGAAAAATCGTCTGTTGCAATATCTGGCGTGTCCGGCGTGCGAGGGGGAGTTGGCGTTGGCGTCTGTCGCGGCGCGGGACGAGGCGCGCGGGTGGGTGGAGATTCTGGAAGGGGAGTTGGCGTGTAAACGTTGCGCGCGGAGGTTTGCGGTGAGGCGCGGGGTGCCGCGTTTCGTGGAGGCGGGCGAGATTGAGGAGGAGAAGGCGGCGACCGCAGAGAACTTCGGCTGGCAGTGGCAGCATTTCACACAGACGGATGCGCGTTACGACGAGCAGTTTCGCGGCTGGCTCGCGCCCGTCGCGCCGGAGTTCTTTCGGGATAAACTCGTGCTCGAAGGCGGGTGCGGGAAGGGACGGCACACGCAACTCGCAGCCGCTTGGGGCGCGCGCGAAGTGGTCGGCATTGACCTCAGCGGCGCGGTCGAGACGGCCTTCGCCGCAACGCGCGACTTGCCGAACGCACACATCGTTCAAGCAGACATCTATCGCTTGCCGCTCAAGCGGCGGGCGTTCGATTACGCGTTCTCGGTCGGCGTCCTGCACCACCTGCCCGACCCGCGCGCGGGCTTCGTCGCGCTCTCGACGCGCGTGCGTGTGGGCGGGCATCTCTCCGCGTGGGTTTACGGCGCGGAGAACAACGAGTGGATCACGCGCTTCGTGTCGCCTCTGCGCGAGCGCGTGACTTCGCGGATCAGTCGCGGCGCGCTCCTGCACCTGTCGAAGCTGCCGACCGCGCTCGTCTATGCCGCGACGAAGCTCGTCTATGCGCCTTTGAACCGGAGCGCACGCGGCGCGGCACTCGCGCGCCATTTGTTTTACAATGACTACCTGAAATCAATCGCGTCTTTCGGTTGGCGCGAGCAGCACACCATCGTCTTCGATCATCTCGTCGCGCCGACGGCCTTCTACATCTCGCGCGCGGAGTTTGAAGACTGGTGGCGCGAGATCAAAGCGACGGACGTGCAGACGAGTTGGCACAATCAAAACAGTTGGCGCGGCTTTGGCCGGATCGCCGTCGAGCAGGACGGCGGCGGGCAGTCGCCGCAGCAGTCGAAACGGGGCGAAGACGTTGGCGAGTGAAGTTAAAACGAGTGGGCTTCCCGGTTTGCCGCAGGAGATGGAGCGGCACACCTATGCGATCATGTACGAGGTTGAAGGCACGCACTGGTGGTTTGCCGGACGCCGCCGCATCCTCGAAAGTTTTGTCAGAGAGATCATCGCCAAACTGAACGTGGAGGGACGCGCGCCGCGCATCCTCGACGTGGGCTGCGGCACGGGCGCGAACCTTGAGATGCTCGCGCAGTTTGGCGAAGCCGAGGGCGTTGACGTGTCGGAAGACGCGCTCGCCTTCTGTCGCGCGCGCGGTTTGACGCGGGTGTCGCACGGCGCGGCGGAACGCTTGCCTTACGCGGACGCTTCTTTCGATCTCGTCACCGCGCTCGACGTGGTGGAGCATCTGGACGACGACGCGGGCGGATTGCGCGAGATGCGGCGCGTGCTTCGTCCCGGCGGGCGCGCGCTGCTGTTCGTCCCGGCCTTCATGTGGCTGTGGGGCGTGCAGGACGACGTGAGCCATCACCGCCGACGTTACACCCTGCCGCAACTGACGGAGCGCGTGCGCGAGGCCGGGTTTGAAGTCGAGCGTGCGACCTATGCGAACCTGACGTTCTTCGCGCCCATCCTCGCCGGACGCCTCCTGATGCGTGCGACGGGCGTACGTCCCGCGTCGGAAAACAACTTTAACGTCCCGGCCTTAAACGGCGTGCTCGGCCAACTCTTCGGCGCGGAGCGTTTCTGGCTGCGCCGCCTGAATTTTCCCTTCGGCGTCTCCGCCGTGTGCGTGGCGCGGAGGGTGGAGTAGAGATGAGAGTTTACGAAGAAGAAGAGACTTTGAAGCGGCGGCGCGTGGAAGTGTCGCGCGCAGCGGACGGCGACGGCGGCGACGCGCCGGACATCTCCGTCTTTCTGCCGGTCTTCAACGAAGAGCCGAATTTGCGCCCGCTCCACGCGAAGATGAAGGACGCGCTCGCCGCGCTCGGTCGCACGGCGGAAATTATCTATGTGGACGACGGTTCGAGCGACGGCAGCCTCGAAGTGTTGCGCGAGATCGCGGCGCAGGACGCGCGTGTGCGTATCGTCGCTTTGCGTCGCAACTACGGGCAGACCGCCGCGATGAGCGCGGGGATTGACGCGGCGCGCGGGCGCGTGTTGATTCCGATGGACGCCGACTTGCAAAACGACCCGGCGGACATCAAGCGTCTGTTGGAGAAGTTGGACGAGGGCTACGACGTGGTTTCGGGTTGGCGCAAGGATAGGCAGGACAAGGCCATCACGCGGAAGTTTCCTTCGATGCTGGCGAATCGTCTGATCTCCTGGATCGGCGGCGTGCCGCTGCACGACTACGGCTGTTCTTTGAAAGCCTATCGCCGCGACTCGCTCGCGGACGTGCGGCTCTACGGCGAGATGCACCGCTTCATCCCGATCTACGCTTCGTGGGCGGGCGCGCGCGTGACGGAGTTGCCCGTGGAGCATCACGCGCGCACGATGGGAGTCTCGAAGTACGGTTTGTCGCGCACGCTCAAAGTGATCTTCGATCTCGTCACGATCAAGTTCATGGCGTCGTACCAGACGAAACCGATCTACGTCTTCGGCACGTTCGGCATGCTGGCCTTTGCGATCTCGTTCATCGCGGGATTGTGGGCGGTCTTTCTCAAATTCGTCGAAGGCGTCTCTTTCATCCTGACGCCGCTGCCCGTCCTCGCCATCGTCATGTTCGCCGTCGCCGTCCAGTTTTTCCTGATGGGACTCCTCGCAGAGATGCAGGTGCGCACCTATCACGAATCGCAATCGAAGACCATCTACGCCGTGCGCGAACGAATCGGATTTGAAAGCAGTGACGAGTGACGAGTGACAAGTGACGAGTGACAAGTGACGAGTTAAAATCGGTTCGTTTCTTGCTCTTAACTTCTTGCTCGTTACTTGTCACTACGCCCGAAGGTCATAAACGACAGCAAAGGGTTTAACTTGCTCTGGCTCGTCACTCGTCACTCGTCACTTGTCACTGTTCTCTTATGTGTGGAATCACCGGATGGGCATTTATGGACGCGCGGACGCCGCAAGCGGAGGGCGCGACGGAGTTGCTGCGCTCGATGTGCGCGCGGATGACGCATCGCGGCCCGGACTCTGAGGGGTTGATGACCGAGACGGGCGTTGCGCTCGGCATGCGACGGCTCGCCATCATTGATCTGGCGACGGGCGAGCAGCCCGCCTGGAGCGAAGACAAGCAGGTTGCGGTCGTCCTGAACGGAGAGATTTATAACTACCGCGAGTTGCGCGCGCGCCTTGAAGATCGAGGGCATTCGTTTAGCAGCGCGTCGGATACGGAGGTGCTGCCGCATCTTTACGAAGAATACGGCACGGGGATGCTCGCGCATCTGAACGGCATGTTCGCCTTCGCCCTGTGGGACGCGCGGCGTCGCCGTCTCTTCATCGCGCGCGACCCGTTCGGCGAAAAACCGCTCTACTGGGGCGTGTTCGAGGGGCGTCTGTTGTTCGCGTCGGAACCAAAGGTTTTGCTCGCTCACCCGTCCGTCGAGGTGCGGCTCAACATGGACGCGCTCCGACAATATCTCTCGTTCGATTACGTCCCCGCGCCGCTCTCGATCTACGAGGGCATCCAAAAACTTCCCGCCGCGCACGCGCTCACGCTCGAAGACGGGCGCGTCGAGGTGCGGCCTTACTGGCAACTCAGTTATCGCAAGCCGGAGCGCACGCCGACCGAAAGCGAGGCAGCGGCGCGCGTCGAAGAGTTGCTGGCCGATTCGGTGCGGCTGCGTCTCGTGTCGGACGTGCCGCTCGGCGTGCTGCTGTCGGGCGGCGTGGATTCTTCCACCGTCGCCGCGCTCGCCGTGCGCGCATCCGCGGAGACGGTCAAGACTTTCTCGATCTCTTTCGCCGAAAAATCTTTCGACGAATCGGCCTACGCGCGCGGCGTCGCAGATTTCCTCCACACGGATCATCACGAGGAACGTTTGAACTCGAACCTCGCCGCAGACCTCATCGGCGAGATCGGTTCGTGGATGGACGAACCCTTGAGCGACCCTTCGCTCGTGCCGACTTATTTGCTCTCGCGCTTCACGCGCCAGCACGTCACGGTCGCGC
This sequence comes from Pyrinomonadaceae bacterium, assembly GCA_036009085.1. GTDB lineage: Bacteria > Acidobacteriota > Blastocatellia > Pyrinomonadales > Pyrinomonadaceae > JAIVJZ01. The sequence continues at coordinate 9,475 of DASYMM010000514.1, forward strand.
TCGGCGGCGATGGCGGCGACGAAATCTTCGCGGGCTATCAAATGTATCCCGCGCACAAGTTTGCGCGGCTCTACGCGCGCGTGCCGCCCGCCGCGCGTCGCCTGTTCATCGAATCAATCGTCAAGCGTCTGCCGGTGAAGACGAAAAATCTCTCGCTCGATTTCAAGGCGCGCAAGTTTATCGAAGGCATGCGCTACGACGATCTCGTCGCGCGGCATCACGTCTGGTTCGGATCGTTCACGCCCGAACAGCAGGAACGCTTGCTCACGCCCGCCGCGCGGCGCGCGACGAGCATGGACATCTACGCGGGCGCGCGTGCGCTGCTTGAAGAATGCGACGCTGTGGACACGGTCGAGCGGATGCAGTATCTCGACACGAAGCTCTATCTTGCAGAAGACATTTTGACGAAGGTTGACCGCACGAGCATGGCCGTCTCGCTCGAAGTGCGCGCGCCTTTCCTCGACCGGCGCGTGGTGGAATACGTCGCCTCGCTCCCGGCGAGCTACAAGCTGCACGGCAAAACGTCGAAGTATATTTTGAAGCGCGCGATGGCTCCGCATTTGCCGCCGTTCGTCACGCGGCGCGGCAAGAAGGGCTTCGGCGTGCCCGTCGCCGAATGGTTGAAAGGCCGTCTCAGCCCGCTCGCGCGCGATCTACTGTCGCCCGCACGTCTCAGTCGTCACGGCCTATTCGACGCGGCTTATGTCTCGCGCCTGCAAGACGAACACGAACGCGGCGCGGCCAACCATCGCAAGCTTCTCTGGACGATTCTCATCTTTGAACTCTGGCACGAGAGCTTTATCGAGACGCCGCGACGCATGCAGCCGGAGGTTAGAGATCAGAGGTTAGAGATCAGTGAAAGACAAGGCAGAGGTTAGCCTGCCGGCGGTTAGTTGAAAGCGCGCAGAGGTCAGAGGCGAGAGGGCAAGCGTCAGTTAAATCAGCTTCGTGTTTTACTGATCTCTGACCTCTCGCCTCTGACCTCTTCAATTATGATTGAGATTGAGCAGGCGTATGAAACTCTCGCGGCGTGGTGTCGTGCGCGTGATTACGCGGGGCATGATCCGTTCGACGGGTTGAACAGTCGCCTGTTTCAGTCTACGCCCTTGCGCCGGTCGCGCGTGGCGCGTCTCGCGTGGACGCAGTTGTTCAAACGCGCGCCCTTCGATTTGCGAAGGTTGGCGCGCGTGCCTGCGGGGCGAAATGCGAAGGGCACGGCGTTGTTTGCGCTGGCCGCGCTGTCGCGCTATCGCGTGACGCGAACAAGTGAGGCAGAGAGGGAAGCGCGCGAGTTGTTGGACGCGCTCTCGGCGGCGCAACTTGCGGGGTGGAGCGGCGCGTGTTGGGGCTACAACTTCGACTGGCAGGGGCGCGCTTTCTTCGCACCGCAGGGAACGCCGACCATCGTGCCGACGGCCTTCGCCGTGCGTGCGCTCGTGGAGGCGGCGCACACGTTCGGCGATGCCGAATACGTGCGCGCGGCGCGCGGCGCGTGCGAGTTTATTCTGCGCGATTTGAAACGGAGCGAAGAGAGCGCGGACGAAGTTTGTTTCAGCTACACGCCGTCGGACGACACGCGCGTCTTCAACGCGAGCTTGCTGGCGGGAGAAGCGTTGGCGTCGGTCGGCGGGTTGACGAAGGAAGAGGCTTTGGTGACGTTGGCGGTGCGCGCGGCGCGTTACGTCGTCAGGCGGCAGCAAGCGTCGGGCGCGTGGGCTTACGGCGCGGCGGGCTTTCAAGGGTGGGCTGACAATTTTCACACGGCGTTCGTCCTGACCTCGCTGGCGCGCATCATGCGGGAGAGCGCGGAAGCGCGAGACGAATTTGCGTCGTCGCTCGGTCGCGGTTACGAGTTCTGGCGTGCGAACTTCTTTCTTGCGGACGGTTGGCCGAAATACTACCATGACCGGCAGTACCCGGCGGACGCACACTCTGCGGGCGCAAGCGTAGTCGCGTTAGTCGAACTGAAGGATCAGTTGCCGGACGCGCTCGCGCTCGCCGGACGCGTCACCCGTTGGACGCTCGAAAATTTACGCGACCCGCGACGCGGCTGCTTCTACTACCAGCGGCGACGCTTCTACACCGTCCGCACGCCCTACATGCGCTGGACGCAAGCGTGGATGCTGTACGCGCTGGCGCGACAGATGGAAGGGATGAAGGATGAGGGATGAGTGATGAATAAAACAGGATGACAAGGCGATTGCTTTTCTTGTTCATCCTTCATCCCTCATCCCTCATCCCTTTTTATGTTGCGTATCTGGATCGATCTCGCGAACTCGCCGCATGTGCCGTTCTTCGTGGCGTTGCGGGAGGAGTTTCTGGCGCGCGGGCATGAGTTGGAGGTGACGGCGCGAGAGTTTGCGCAGACGGTCGAGTTGGCCGAGCGTGCCGGACTTGCGCCCACGGTGATTGGCGAACACGGCGGGCGTGCGTTGAAAGGCAAGGCGGGCAATTTGTTCGGGCGGGCACGCGCGTTGCGGAGTTGGGCGCGCGGGCGCAAGTTCGATCTGGCTGTGAGTCATAATTCGTATTCGCAGATCGTCGCGGCGCGTGCGCTTCGTGTGCGGAGCGTGACGTTGATGGATTACGAGCACCAGCCCGCGAATCATCTGGCGTTCCGACTGGCCTCGCGCATCGTCGTGCCGCGCGCGTTTCCCGCCGCCGCGCTCCGGCGTTACGGCGCGCGCAGAGGCAAGGTGCGGCGTTACGACGGCTTCAAAGAGGACGTGTATCTAGCCGACTGGCAGCCCGCGCCGGGCGCGTTTGAAAATTTACGGCAGACGCTCGGCGTGAATGCGGAAGACGTGCTCGTGGTGGTGCGCCCGCCCGCGCGCGATGCGCTCTATCATCGTTTTGACAATGAACTCTTCGACGCGCTGCTCGAACATCTCTGCGCGCAGGACGACGCGCGCATCGTCTTGCTGGCGCGCACGGACGCGCAGCGCGAAGAGTTTGACGCGCGGCACAGGAGCGAGAATGTCATCATGCCGCGCGACGCGCTCGATGGGGCGACGCTCATCGCCGCCGCAGACCTCGTCGTCAGCGCAGGCGGAACGATGAACCGCGAAGCCGCCGCGCTCGGCGTGCCCGCCGCCACGGTTTATGCCGGAGAATGGGCGGCGGTGGACGAAGCACTCGTGCGCGAAGGCAGGCTCCGGCGCATACAAACGCGCGCAGACATACACAACCTCCGCGTTGCCAAAAAAGATGCCGCGCCAAACGCCCGCCGCGCCATAGGCGTGCGCGCGCAAGTGGCGGAATTGATCTTGGAGTGACAAGCGCCAAAAGCAGTGACAAGTGACGAGTGACGAGTGGCGAGTTAAAAACAGGTAAATCGTTAATCGTAAACAGAGAAAGACAGGCTTCCTCTGTTTACGATTAACGATTGATGATTCACAATTTTTAAATCTATTTGCGATTGACGATTCTCGTCTTCTGTTTCAACTTGTCACTCGTCACTTAAAAAAGATGCGGGCTGAGCGTTTCGATAAATTGAGAATTGATGCCAGTGCGGTGCGTGTGCCGGGACGCGCGCCGCGTTGGGCTTTGCCGTCTGTGAAAGTCGCGCTCGTGGTGTCGGACGCGCTCATCGCGGTCGGGTCGTTTCTCGCGGCGTTCTATTTGCGCGAGGGCGAGCACGTCATCACGGAGTTGGGCGCGAGGGGAAGCATCCGTTGGAGCGCGGAGTTTGCCCCGTATGCGGCGGTGCTCTTGTTCGTCATGCCGGTGCGCGTGCTGGCGCACGCTTATTACGATCTCTACAGACTGCGCGGCGAGTTCTCTTACGTGGAGGAGGCGCTGCGCGTCTTCAAGGCGACGGCGGTGGCGTCGCTTCTGATCGTGGCGGTCGCGTTCCTCTATCGCGGCGGCACGGCTTTTCGCGCCTTCTCTTATTCGCGCGCCGTCTTCGTGCTCGATTT
>DASYMM010000515.1:0-10086 GCA_036009085.1 Pyrinomonadaceae bacterium
AGAAGAAGCTGCCCGTGGGGCGCACACGCGCGGCTTGACGCGCCACGCCGCGTCGCCGCTCGGCAGGGGAAATATCCTTGAATGGATTCGTTGCAGTCGGAATCGAACGGGAGAGTGAAGCCAGACGCATAATGCGGCGGGGCGCGGATCATGCTGCGGTGAATTGCTGCGCGACGCTAAATTCTTTAGCTGGCGGAAGTTGCTGCGGTCGCGGGCGGGTGCGCGAGGGCGGAGAGTCGCAGGCGGAGGGCGCGCGTTTCACCAAGAAGTTTAGAGACGGAGAGTTGCGCCCTCCGAGTTGCGTTAAAGGATTAACTCCCGGCGGGCGGCGTTGATTTCGTCGGACGCGACGGCAATTTGCCCCGCGCGCCGCGCCTGCGCGCCCGCAGAGACTTGGCACGCCCCTTGCGACTGAGCCCCGGCGTACCCTCCCCGTTTGAATGCATTTAGTTCAACTCCCGTAACTTTTGGACAGGTAAATGCTTTTGTCGGAAAGGGCGACGCGCCGGGTGCGGCAGCGACGCGTCTTTTGTGGACGGTAGTTTCTCTGGAAAGGGGCAACCAAGATGTCCGAACAACCGAACCGTAAAACCCGTCTGCTCATCGCCGACGACGAAGCGGAGATCAGAGACATTCTGCAAGAGTGTCTGTGCGAGCGTTACGATTGCCGCGCCGTCAGTTCAGCCGAAGAGGTGCTCGCCCTGCTCGCCACCTCCAAGTTCGACCTCATCATCAGCGACATCAACATGGAAGGGATGAGCGGGCTTGAGATGGTTCCGCACGTCAGAAAGATCGCGCCGGAGACGGTGATCATCATGATCAGTGGCGCGCAGACCATCGAGTGCGCCATCGAAGCTTTGCGCGCGGGGGCTTTCGACTACGTGACGAAGCCTTTCGACCTGCGCCACGTCGAAATGGCCGTCGAGCGCGCACGCGAGCACCGCGAACTACTGCGCAGCAAACGCTGTTACGAAAACTTCCTCGAAGAGTCAATCAAACTTCGCACGAAGGAACTCGGCGCAGCCCTCGCCTCGCTCGAAGACGCTTATCGTACGACCTTGAAAGCTCTCGCCGCCGCGTTGGAGACGCGCGACACGGACACGCACGGGCATTCCGAGCGCGTCGTCAGTTTCAGCTTGCGTCTGGGGCGCGAACTCGCTCTGAACGAAGAACAGTTGCGCGCGCTTGAGTTCGGCGCGCTCCTGCACGACATCGGCAAGATCGGTATTCCAGACCGCATCCTGCGCAAGCCCGCCGCGCTCACCGACGAAGAATGGACGACGATGCGGCAGCATCCCGCGCTCGGCGGGCAGATTCTACGCGGCATCAAATTTCTGGAAGGCGCGTCGCGCGTCGTCGGCCAGCATCACGAGCGTTGGGACGGGACGGGCTACCCGCAAGGCTTGCGCGGCGAGGAGATCGATTTCAACGCGCGCATCTTCGCCGTCGCGGATGCCTTCGACGCGATGGTGAGCACGCGCGTCTATCGCGCCGGAAAACCTTACGAGGCGGCGGCGTCGGAGTTGGAACGACACGCCGGACGGCAGTTCGACCCGGAGGTCGTCACGGCCTTCCTGCGCATCCCCCCGGCGGAGTGGGAAAAACTGCGCACGCAATCCTTCAGGAACAGGCCGGAACGAATCACAGACGCGCTCGTGGAAACGCACGCGCACGCGGCGGCGGCGGGAGCGTCCTCTTCCTCCGTCGGCAGAGTGAGCGTGCCGCCGTCTTCGTCGCTCGCAGCGAAGGCGACGCGCATCGTCCATCATCCGGTCAAGGTGCGAACGCTACCGCGACGCGGCGTGCGGCATTAGTAAGCGCGGCCAGACGCAAGTTTTAAGCACGAGCTTTTAGTTAAACTTCAAATCAAGCTACGGGCAGCAGACACGCGCGTCTGCCCGTAGCTTTTTGTTCGCGCGCAAGATCATCCGACGCGCCGTTCGGCGTTCGCCCGCGCGCCATAATTCCGACGCCTGTGATAGCATCAATCCGAAGGGCAGGTGCCGGCGAGACGGCACGCGAATCATGCCGTTATAAAAATAAACAACAGCCTGTGACGATAACGCTCGGAAGCGAAGCCGCCTGAACTTGAAACGATGAGCGTGGGCGGACATGAAAGTGATCGGCGACAGATGAAGCAGCAGTTCTCTCCCGAAACGGACGAAGGCGGGCGCGCGTGGACGCCCTATGTCGTCCTTCTCGTGACGCTGCTGCTCACGGCGTTTTCCGTCTATTACGTCGCGCTGAAAGCGCGGGAAAAGGGTCACCAGTTATTTGAAACGGCGGGCGGACATCTCATCTACATCATCTTAGGCGGCCTGCTCGTCGGCATCGTGCTCTTCGTGTTGACGCGCGCTCAGGCGCGTGCGCGTGCGGCGGCCAGACGCGCGGCCTCGAAGCTGCGTCAATCCGAGACGCGCTTTCGCACGCTCATCGAGCAGTCGCCGCTGAGCACGCAGGTCTTCTCGCCCGACGGGCGCACGGTTCAGGTCAACCGCGCGTGGGAAGAACTCTGGGGCGTCACGCTCGAAACGCTCGGCGATTACAACATCCTCAAAGACCAGCAACTCGTCGAGCAGGGCATCATGCCTTACATCCAGAAGGGCTTTGCCGGAACCCCGACCGCGATCCCGCCCATCCTCTACGACCCCGAAGTAACTATTCCGAACGTCACCGTCAACGAAAATCCGCAGCGTTGGGTGCAGGCGATCATCTACCCCGTGAGAGACGCGGCGGGCGAGATACGCGAAGTCGTCCTCATCCACGAAGACATCACCGAGCGCAAACGCGCCGAAGAGGGTCTGCGTTATCAACTCAACCTGACGAGCGCGATCACGAAGCACACAGCGGAAGGTCTCTGCCTGCTCGACGCAGAGGGGCGGCTCACCTTGATGAACCCGGCGGCGGAAGCGATGCTCGGTTGGAAAGAGGCCGAACTCAAAGGGCGCGTCCTGCACGACGCGGTGCACTATTTGAAACCCGACGGCTCGCCTTATCCTCAGTCCGAATGCCCCTTGCGCGGCGTGCTGGAATCGCAGGCGACGGTCACGAATCGCGAAGACATGTGGGTGCGCAAAGACGGCACGATGATCCCGATCTTCTGCTCGCTCGCGCCGATCATCGTTGACGGCAAAGTGACGGGCGCGGTGCTCGCCGCGCACGACATCACGGAGCGCAAGCGCGCCGAGGAGCGACGCGCACGCCGCGCGCGACAGACTTCTCTGCGCGCCGATGTCGGCGTGGCTCTCGCCAAGAGCGAGAGCTTGCAAAGCATCCTCAACGAAAGCGCAGCCCTCCTCGTCAGCCACTTCGACGCGGCCTTTGCGCGCATCTGGACGCTCAACCCCGACACCAACACGCTCGAACTACAGGCCAGCGCGGGCATCTACACGCATCTCGACGGCGAGCACGCGCGCGTCCCCGTCGGCCAATTCAAGATCGGTCGCATCGCCGAAGAGCGAAAGCCGCACCTCACCAACGATGTCTCGAACGACCCGCGCGTCAGCGACAAGGAATGGTCGCGGCGCACAGGCATGGTCGCCTTCGCAGGCTACCCGCTGCTCGTCGAAGACAAACTCATCGGCGTGATGGCGATGTTCTCGCGCGAACAGTTGACGGAAGAGACGCTCGAATCGCTGGCCTTGGTTGCGGAGACCATCGCGCAGGGCATCGAGCGCAAACGACTCGAAGAACAGTTGCGCCAGCGCGCCGAACAACTCGCGGAAGCCAACCGCCTGAAAGACGAATTTCTCGCCACGCTCTCGCACGAACTTCGCACGCCGCTCACTTCCATCCTCGGTTGGGCGAAACTGATGCGTACCGAAAAGTTCGATTCGCAACTCTCGAATCGCGCGCTCGAAATCATCGAACGCAGCGCAGTCGCACAGTCGCAGTTGATTGACGATCTGCTCGACGTGTCGCGCATCATCACGGGCAAACTGCGTCTCGTCGCGCAACCGCTCGAACTCGCGCCTATCGTCGCCGCCGCCGTTGACAGTCTGCGTCCCACCGCCGGGGCGCGCGGCGTGCAACTGGAAATGCTCCTCGATGCGACCGCCGGGCAAGTCTCCGGCGACGCAGACCGCTTGCAGCAGGTCATCTGGAATCTGCTCTCGAACGCCATCAAGTTCACGCCGAAAGGCGGGCGCGTGACGATTGGGCTGCGCCGCTTCGATTCGCAGATCGAGATCATGGTCAGGGACACGGGGCAGGGCATCTCGCCAGAATTTCTGCCCTACATCTTCGACCGCTTCCGGCAGGCCGACGGCTCGATCACGCGCGAGCACGGCGGACTCGGCTTGGGACTCGCCATCGTGCGTCACCTCGTCGAACTCCACGGCGGCACGATTCACGCCGAAAGCGAAGGCGCAGACCTCGGCTCGACCTTCAGCGTCAGGCTTCCGCTCATGGCGCTTCGACACGACACAGCCCCCAATCGCGGCGACTCCGTAACGCCGCACGCATCCGGCACGACTGACGGCACGATTGATGGCGACGCCGCACGCAACGGACACGAAGCGTTGCTCAAGGGCTTGCGCGTGCTCATCGTTGACGACGACTTGGATACGCGCTCTCTGCTCGTGACGACGCTCGAACAGAGCGGCGCGGAGAGCGTCGCGGCGTGCGGTTCCGCGCCCGAAGCTCTGGACGCGCTCAAACGTCTCCTGCCCGACGTGCTCGTCTCCGACATCGGCATGCCGAACGTTGACGGCTACGAACTCATACGGCAAATCCGCGCGCTCCCCGCAACTGCGGGCGGGCGCACGCCGGCCGCCGCCCTCACCGCCTACGCCACGCCCGACGACCGCCAACGCGCGCTCGACGCGGGCTACAACCTGCACATCTCCAAACCCGTCGAACCGCGCGCACTGGCCGCCGCCATCGCCCGCCTCGCCGGACGATAAAAGCACTTCGCCCTCCGTCGCTCCCACGCACCGCCACCCGGAGAATTTGCTGTTGACAGAAAAAAGTGTTGACAGGAAGCGCGTCCCGGTTTATATATGACGGGCGCGCCTGACATGGGAGACTTTTTCCGCGCGGCGTGGCGATTGGAAGAGACGTGCAGAGTATGTTGAAGATTCGGAAACAGAGAGAGACAGAGAGCGGCAATGAAGCGGCATCCGTATGGGCGCGCTCCGGTTCGCCGTCTGCCGGCGTCACTACTTTTGCGACCGGCGGCGCGGGTGCGTGGCTCGAAGCCGCGACCGTGAAAGGCGCGCTCGATAATAGGGGATTGATCGGGCTGGCAGCCTCACAGGCTTCCCCCGGTCGTCAAGGTTTGGTCTGATTTTGCGGGAGCGGCCTCCCGCTCCCAAAATTCTCGAACTCATAGTTTAAGAGATTTTGCAGGAGCGGGTCGGCTTCCCCACGGCGGAAGCGAGCGACCCGCTCTTTTTGTCGTCGGTAAAATTCTGAATTCTTGTTTGAGGAGGTGCGAAGGAAATGGTTCACGTTCGTTTTGAAGGTCGTTCTTTTAATTACGCGGAACGCGAGTTGCGCGTCGAGGCGTGCATGACGGATCGCGAGATCAAGGCGCGGCTCGCACAGTTTCTCGACGCGAGCATGGATCGCTTCGAGGCATACGTCGTCGAGCGCACGCAACTCGGCGATCTGATCATCCGCCCGGAGGCCGTCTACGGATAAGACGAGTGGCGCGTCCCCGCGCCCTGACATGAGAAGCCTACACACACGCTTATCAAGCGGGAGGACGCGGGTTCGATTCCCGTCGGGAGCATTTCGTGCTCCTGTAGCTCAGTGGCCGAGCGCCGTTGTGAAAAACGCTTTTCAGACTTGCGCGGGGAAATTTAAAGACAGTGACAAGTGACGAGTGACAGGTGACGAGTTAAAGCAGCACTCCGATCTTGAGACTTGTCTTGATCCTTGCTTGTCACTCATCACTCGTCACTGTCTTTATTCCGCCGCGCCCTGACCGGGAGAGCTTACATACTCTCAACCAACAAACGGTGGGTGCGTACCTGAGAATTACGCTGCAAGCCTGAACCTTAAGCGGGCACATTTGGCTCACCCGACTTGCGCGGCGGAATAAAGACAGTGACAAGTGACGGGTGACAAGTGACGGGTGACAAGTGACGAGCAAGGATCAAGACAAGTTTCAAGACAATTTTTCTTTTGCTTCAACTTGTCACTTGTCACCCGTCACTCGTCACTGCTTTCAGAGGTGTGTGATGGAAAACCTTGAGCGCAACGTGCGCCTGGAGATATTGAATAGTTTGTTGACGACGCCGCACCGTCGCCTTGAGGAGGTGTCGGAGTTGCATCGCCGGATGCTTGAGCGCGACCCTGTGTTTTACGGTCATCTGGCCGTCTGGTACGCGCAGCACGGCGACGTGCGCGACCACAAGGAAGTGTTCACAGGCAACTTGTTGGCGAGCCGTGTGGCGGGTCATCGCGGCGCGGGCTTCATGTTGTTGCAGGAGCTTCCGCCTTATCAGGTGGCGCGCGTGGTTGCTTTCGTGAAGCGTGCGCGCGGCGCGTTGCCGCGTTCGGCGCGCACGGCGGTCGTGCGTTACCTGCGCGAGCGCGAAGAGAACACGCGCCATTTCGACGCGGCGGCTCTGCGTGCGCGCAAGAGCATGAAGCATCTCTACGCGGGCTTGCACATCAAGCCGGGCTTGCGCGCCGACGCGATCCTGTTCAAGAACGCGCCCCCTGCGGACAGCCTCGCCTACGCTTTGAAGCGTCTGGCGAAGGCTGAAACGGCGGCAATGCAAGCGGAGTTGATCGTGGAGCACAAGATTCCTTACACCGTCGCCGTGGGCGCGGTGCGGAACTTGACGCCCGCCGTCCTCGCCGCGCTCATCAACTCGATGTCGCCGCAAGAGACGATCAACAACTTGAAGTCCTTGAAGGCGCGCGGCGCGCTCGCGCACGCGGAGGTCAAGGCGCTCGTTGACGAAAAACTCGCCGGTGCGGCGACGGGCGAACGCTTCTCCGCATTCAAGGCCGTGCGCGCGGCTGAAGTCGCGGGCGTTGACGCCGAGACGAAGGCGCAACTTGAGCACGCGGCGAGCGCACAGTTGCGCAAGCGTGGCCGCATCACGAAGACGACGGCGTTGCTGGTTGATAAGAGCGGCAGCATGACGGAGGCTCTCGAAGTCGGCAAGCGGATCGCCGCGCTCGTTTCGGGCGTGGCCGAAGCGAAACTCTACGTCTATGCCTTCGACACGATTGGCTATCCGGTCGTGAGCGCGGGCGCGGGCGAGTTGAGCGACTGGGAGCGCGCATTCCAGCACATACACGCGAGCGGCGGCACGAGCATCGGCGCGCCGCTTGAGATGATGCGCCTGCGCCGCCAAGCGGTGGAGCAGATCATCATCGTCACGGACGAGGGCGAGAACACCGCGCCTTACTTCGACGGCATCTACGCGCGTTACTGCGCCGAGTTGTCGCTCGCGCCGAATGTCGTGATCGTCAGGGTCGGCGCGCATAGCGATTATCTTGAGCGGCAGTTGAGCCGGAGCAAGGTGGGGTTTGAAACCTTCACCTTCGCGGGCGACTACTACGCGCTCCCGAACCTCGTGCCGCTTCTCAGCCGTCCCTCGCGGCTTGAGTTGCTCATGGAGATTTTGGAGACGCCGCTGCCGGAAAGGCAGGGATGAGGGCGGAGGGCAGAGGGATGAAAGGAGTGCTTAACTCGCTTGAATGCTTTTCTTATTCATCCCTCATCCTTCATCCCTCATCCCTTTACTCTTGTGGACGTTCGCCAACTCATCAACCAACTCGCGGCGCGGGAAGAAACTTTGCGCGGCGAGCAATTTCTCGCGCCGTGCGTCGGCGGCGGGCAGGTGCGCGTGTCGCTCGACGGACTCGTGCAGACGTTTCACACGCGCCCGCACGACTTCGAGGGTTGGGGCATCTTCCAGCCGTCTGACGATGCGATGGCGGAGTTGGTCGAAGTGGCGACGTTGCCGCAGGTCGCCGTTTATCTGAAATTGTTGAAGCCCGTGCGCGTGCGTCTCGTCGAACGTCTGCGCGGGCGGACGTGGCTCGCGTACCCGGCGTGTGGCGAGGACGCGCGCGGACGCTTCGGCAGCGCGGACGACGAACTGCGCGTGCATCTCGTTTCGGAAGGCGCGCGCTTCGAGCAGGTCGTCGCGTACACGGATGGTTGCGACCTCTTCTACGGCGAACCCGACCGTCGCGCAGACGCGCGCATCGCCGAACGCCTGCGAAAACTTCTGCGTGAAGGCGTCGAGCCGCGCCACATCACCTGGAAGGGCATCACGCCGGAGATGCGTGCCGTCTATGCGCTGGCGACGGAGTTTGCGCCGGAGTTCGGTCAGGTGCGAAAGCGACGCAAGAGCGCGCGCAGGAAGCGACTCGAAGAGAAGCGTCTGCGCCACGCGCTCGGCGTAAACGGCGGCCAACTCGTTGACTACGAAGACGAGGGCGAGAACTGGCGCGTCGTCTGGCGGGTGCCGGGCGGCGCGTCGCTCGTCTCGATTGTCGCCAAGCGCGATCTCACAATCGTCAACGCGGGCATCTGCCTGAGCGGCTACGACCGCGACTTCGATCTGCTATCGCTCGTCGGCGTGGTGAAAAACAGTTGGGATTACTATTAGAGAGGGCGGCGATGTCTCTGCCGGAAGAGAAACGCGATGCGACTGCGGCGCGGCGCGAAGATGAAGTGGAGCGGCTGGTACGTGAATTTGAAGCGTGCACGCTGCCCGGCGAGCGTTGGACGCACGAGGCGCACTTGACGGTCGCGCTCTGGTATCTCACGCGCCACGCGGACGCGGAAGCGACGCGTCTCATACGCGAGCGGATTCAACGCTACAACTTGTCGCGCGGCGTAGAGATGACGCGGGAGAGTGGCTACCACGAAACCATCACGCTCTTTTACATGCGCACGATTCGACGCTATCTCGCGTGTGCGGGCGACAGGGCGCGAACTTTCGCGGAGCTTCTGGACGGGTTGCTCGCGGAGTGCGGCGCGCGAAACTTCCCGTTCGAGTATTACAGCCGCGAGCGTCTGCTGTCTTGGGAGGCGCGCACGGGTTGGCTCGAACCGGATTTGAAGTCGCTTGATTGAGCGCGCGGCGAGAACGGGTAAAGTTTGCGAGTTAAATTTTGCAGGTGGAATTTACGCGATGAACAGTTTCTATCACGAACAACTTTATCGCACGCCTGCTTTGATGGCGCGCCTCGACGAGTTTCCCGTCGCGGTGTGCGGCGCGGGCGCGCTCGGCGCGAACATCGCGGAGAGTTTGGCGCGGATGGGGTTCCGGCGTTTGCGCGTCGTTGACCGCGACCGCGTGGAGGAACGCAATCTCTCGACGCAGCCCTACTACCTGTCGGACGCGGGCGCGTCGAAGGCGCGCGTGCTGGCAAACGCTCTGTATCGCGCGCTCAATGTCGAAGTGGATGCGCGAAGCGTCGAGTTAACGGGGGCGAACGCGTCGAAGTTGCTGGCCGGGTGCGCGCTCGTCGTTGATGCGTTTGACAACAGCCTGTCGCGGCGCGTATTGAAGGAATATGCGGAGGGCGCGGGGCGGGCTTGCCTGCACGCGGGGCTGGCGGGCGACTACGCGGAAGTGATCTGGAACGAAGTTTATCGCGTGCCGTCGGCGGCGCAGGACGACGTTTGCGATTACCCGCTGGCGCGCAATCTCGCGACGCTCGCGGTCGCCGTCGCCTGCGAATCAATCGTCGAGTTTGTCGCCACGGGCGCACGGCGCAGCCACACGATCACGCTCCGCGATTTCGCGGTCAGACCTTACCGGATTGACTAGCGGCCTCGCTCCCTTTGCGCTTCTGCGTGAGTCTCTTCTTTGGCAAGCATTAAAATTTCACGCAGGAGGCGCAAAGAAGATATAAGCGATGTGTGGCGAGTTGACTTAAAATGATGGAGCGGAATTGTTGCGAGGTCTCGTATGGACTACAAATTTCAAATCAATCTGGGCGGCATCATTGATCTGCTGTCGAATCATATCTACAGCAGCCCGCAAATCTACGTCCGCGAACTGCTGCAAAACGGGGTGGACGCGATTCTCGCGCGCCGCTACGTCGAGCCCAGGCACGAGGGCGCGATCCGCATCCGCGTGCTTGATGCGGCGACGGCGGAGG